>NZ_OY787459.1:3852500-4050000 GCF_963678865.1 Maridesulfovibrio sp.
TTTTACTCTTTTTAAAACTTGAATGTCCGTTTTTAAGGGAAATTTCCTCGGCTCCGGGTTGGTTAATTGAATTTAAAGTGTGGCGGGGCTGCTTGGCACTAGACCATCACAACCACCGCCTTCGGAAGTTCAGTTTCAGCGTGTCTGGAGTTTATCGGGAGTCAGCTCCTGCGTCTTCAGTTTTAATCAATTTTAAAAATCTCCGTTCATCAAAATATAAATTATAGTTTATAAATATTAAAATAAAATAATCTGTAGACTACATTTGTCTTTGTGATTATAAACTATATACGATTATATGGCAATTTAAGACGTGTTTAGTTTGTGAATTGATGAGATGGCTGCTGTAGCTGGTTATTTTCGAATCACAATTGTTAGAGAGATATTATCCATAAAAGGAGGTAGTTATGGCTGATACCAAGACTTGTCACAAATGCGGTGCTGAAAACCTGTTGAAACAGAAGAATTGTTACAATTGTGGAGAAAAGCTTTCTTTCGGCTCCAATATTATGCACCTGATCAAAATGGGTGGGATTCTTCTGGTGATCTATGTAGTGGCGAAGTTCTTCGTCAATTAATGTGGTATTCTCCCGGGACCTCGGCGGTTTCGGGAGAATAATTATTTTTGATAACGGCAACTTTAGCGAATCATGAAATTGTCCGTTTACACAGTCTCAACTCCCCGACGCCGGGCTGGTCATTCTAATGAAATAAAAATGGCGGGATTGCTTGGTCTTTGGACCGTACAACCCCGCCTACACATTAACCACTTCTAGCAGAATGAGAGTCTACCCAATACTCTCGCCGCTAGCTTTCAGTTTAAAGCCAGATCACATGGTAGTCATCAATCAGCTTCGCGCCAATGTTTTCTTTTTTATTGTAAGAAAGGAAACGGATCGGTGCAGCGATGTTCAAGAGGTCACCTGCGATAGCCACAGTATTGATGAGGTCTGCTACATAATCATCGTGGGAGTCTTTATTCTTGATCTCCTTGATGTCTTTTGCGTGACTGTGCATCCCAGCAGAGTCCAGAGCTGCAATCATGTTGTTGAATCCTTGTCCACGACTGTTAACAGGTTCCACAAAGATTTCTTCAGGATTGAGGTCGAGGATTTTCTGGAAAGTAGATTTGATCTGCTCAAGCGAGGTCATGATACCGGGCATGCAAGGGCATACCATTCCGTACATCCTGAACCCAAGAGCATGTGCCTCTGTCATCGCTTCATGACGCTCCTGAATAGTGGAGGTGTTGGGCTCAACGATGTCAATGAAGTCCTGCATACTGGCCGGTGCAGTGATACTCAGAGAGAACAGGATACGATCTTTGTACTCGGTGAAGTCCTTGAGTACATCAACGATACCAGCATTCTTGGAGAGAACTCTGATCTGGCAACTGGAGTTGTTGGTCAGGACTTCATGCAGGCAGTCGCAGAACAAGTTGGTGTCCGTAACAGCTGGGCTGTATGGATCAACTTTAGTGCACATCATAACTACATCTGATTCGGTCAGCTTCTTAGCATCAGCTGCAACACGTTTGGGTGTGCCAAGGTCTATACACGCAATCTGAGCATTATGCGTTTTCTGAGCGGTGGTTCCGTGTTCTTTGAAAACACGATTAGTCCTTGCTGCTGCAATGGTGGGAGTAGAACAATACAAACATCCATGATCGCAGATCAAACCGATGTCCAGTGAACAAGTGCAAAGTTCTTTTTTGTTAAACTTTACTGTTCTATAAATTGCTTGTTTGCGTTCAACTTTTAAACACTTTTGATGTTTAATTTCTAAACATCTTTCGATAATTCCTTTGGACATTAAATTCTCCAATTTTAACCTTTGAGGATAGGTCAAACAGGAGAATTTCAGATGCCGTAATATGGGCAAAAGAAGGCAGAATCCCAGAAGGAAGGGGATATGTGTGGCTGCCTTGATCATTTTTGTCCTTAAATATTGAAGAGTTTAGTTTGTGTTTCTTTTCTGAGAAAAAAATATAATTACTGTGCCCATGTTGGCAAGGGGTGAACTTAATAAAAAATTTAAAAAAAATAACATACTGTAAATATATATGAAATGAATTGGTTTTGATGTCGATAATTGCTGCTGAGGACGAGTATATGAATTTCCCCGCTTAAGTGATTTTGTCGATGGTTTGCATAGATATTTCTGGATAAAGGAGAAGTCTATGGCCAAATCAATTAAAAATGGTAATAGTAAAAACAAATTAGCTAATATTATAAATCTGGTCGAGTTCGGTGCTGCACTTGCGGTTGTTTGTGCAGCCTGTTTGTTGCTGATCTGCTAATGATACGCTCCCGGAGCCTGTGTGGTTCTGGGAGATTTTTTTGCTTATTATTTGATAACGGCAGCGTTTATAGGACAGCTTGGTCAATTTACCTTACTCCCCGTCTTCAGGCATTTCAGTTTCAGTGTGTTTGAGGTTGATTTGGATTCAACTCTGGTCTCTTAGAGTATAATCTATTTTTTTGAATATCCATTAGCTGCAATGCGATTATACCGCAAAGTTGGTTGACACTGGCTTGATAGCCAAGTATTCAACATACATTAAAGTACGGTTCTATGCTGTGCAGTTATATCAAATTATTTATTAGCCACTCTCTTTTCTTGGGATGCAGAGAGTATCGCATTGTTGCGATTGTATAGGCCACGAAGTCATACCCGCAGAAAATGTTGCTTAAAGCAACTCTGTACTTGCGACCAGTTCGCAGGAGGGTATAACTATGACAATTTTTTTTGTTTTTATTTGTAGCTGCATCCCAGCAGTCCACTTTTATTTTGCTCACTTTGATGAGTGCCTGTCTTCTGCAAATCGGCCTTGCGGTTGGTCTTGTAGTGTTTTCTTTTGCGCTTCTGGTTTTGTTCTGGTGGTGCTTCATGTCTATTAATCAGTCAAGACCTACTGGAGGGTACATTGAAGACCTGCGTGAGGCGTATGCAGGCGTATCGCTGTCACCGATTGTTGAAGGGTTGATCTACCCCGGCCTCAATGTGTTGATCGGTTCTCCGAAAGCAGGAAAGAGCAACTTCGGGTATCAAATTGCCGAAGCTGTGACCAATGGTACTCCTGTGTTCGCAGGCTCAGAAGGTTTTAGAGCTACCAATGGTAAAGCGTTTTACCTGTCCTTGGAGGAGCAGCCTGAGCTGATAGCAAGTCGTACCAACAAAATGAACATGAATGCTGCAAAGGACATGCTGTATGTTGAGACGAAATTCCCTACGATGGCAGGAGGCGGACTCGTAAAAATCGGAAATATGATGTCCACTGAGCCGGAACTTAGTCTCATCGTAGTAGATATTCTTGAACGCTTTAAAGGCGGCCAGGGGAGCAGTTACAAGGCTGATTATGCCAACCTGTCACAGCTTCATAAGCTCGCCAATGAGTATGGTGTAGGGGTTGTGCTTCTTCATCATACCACCAAGAAAATCCCTAAAAACTGGCAGACCGCCGCATATGGTACACAAGCTTTGACCGGGGTTGCAGACACAACCGTACTGATTGACCGCCCTGAGTTCACTTCTGACGGCAGGCTGTGCATAACTGGTCGGAAATGTTGTACAAGCGAGTGGGCCACGAAATTCGATAACACAACTTTGCGTTGGCAGATGGTTGGCGAAGTCAAAGAGACTAGTCTTACCGAAGAACGCCGTGATATTATGAAAGCCCTTCAGGATAAGTGTGGTGGCTTCATGTCACCGAAAGAGATTGCTTGCAATACCGGCCTCAACAACAAGAGTGTTTATAACATCCTGAAGAAGCTGGAGAAGATTGATCTTGTCGACAAGGTTAAGCATGGGCAGTACCGCCTTACTCCTCTTGGGCAGAAGGCTCTGGTAGATTAACAAACTCCGATGGAAATCGGAGTCTAGTCTACCAATATTGTTAGGTAAAATGGATTTTGATTTCCATCGGTACAGGAGATAGATGATGGAAAAAGTTACTGAAATATCGGGTTCTCAAATGAAAACTCTGGCGAAGCTGATGGAATCTCTGCATTTCATATCAGATATACAGATTGTTGATGGGAAGTTCGTGCAGGAGATTGATAAAGATACTTTCATCATTGCAGACCTCTCCAGCCTTGTTGGTAACACAACCTTGCATCTGATGAACGACAGGCAGCAGGTTAAGCTTTTGAAGGCGATGAATGCCGGAAGCGAAGATGTGGTGGTCTATGCTACAGAAGAGGATTACCATTTTATAGGCGGTTCTTTTGATATTCCGGTGTCGTGTTATGAACCTTTGGTAGATAGGGAAAGTCTACCTGATATTCTTGGAAGTGATATACTGTCCATGAGTTTTGACGCTGGATCGGCTGAGAGGAAAACATATAAAACTTTGCTTGAAGGCAAAGGTCCGCTTCGGTTTGATTTTGACAAAGCCGGTGTATGCAGTTCTATTATGAATAAGCATGGCGGACAGTTTTGGCCGCAATCACAGAAAATGATTCCCACCGAGCACAGAGCAGATGTCGCAGGTGACCCTATTCTGAAGCTGCATTCCTTTTGGCTGCACTACCTGAAAGGTGAAAGTCTTGACCTGAAAATTGAAATGGTAAGTCCGGGCAGCGATGACATTGATACTAGCCAGTTCGACTACTGGCGGGTGTCTAAAGAAGCTGGTGCTGTGTGTGAGTTTTGGCTTAATGCTGAAGTAGAATTTGCCAGTGGGGTGTCTTTTACCTTGGTGGAGAAGCTCCTGCCGCAGCTTTATTAACAAATCCTAACCAAGATCATTTAGTCAGGCCACTCCTTCTTACAGGGGTGGCCTTTTTCTTTCTAAAATGGATCGTCTAGGCTGAGCATCTTAATATAGTGTTTGACCATAACCTTGAGACCTTCAATGTCACCATTTCGCAACAGCTTCATACAGTGCTGCAACGCTGACAGGTTGTTTATGATTTCGTCCTTCTGGCTAATAGAAAAGTAGTCGGGGTGGTCTTGAAGTATCACACTGGTAACACGGTTGATATCCAACCCGCTTAAACCGTTACACAGATTATATTGCTTTTCGATGTGCTCAAGAAAACGATCCTGCTCCAAGTTACTGTACACACTCAGCGGTACAATGAAGGACACATCATCAAATTCCTTGAATTCTTTTTGACGATCCCTTTCGCTGATAAAGCTATTATATAAAATCTCATTGAAATAAATTTTTCTGAGCAGTGAATCAGGGATTTTAAAAATATTCTCATACCGGTCCAGTGACTGCCCGTTGAAAGAATATGGTTTCAACTTACGAGCATCGTATAACCCAGAGCGGGTGTAGTTGATGGTGTCATGTGTAATTTCCGGGGTAGGTAGATTGTGCTCGGAAAGAAAAGAAGAGAAAAGTTTATCGATCAAAATTAACTGGAATCTATCAATAATGTTGTAGATGCCAAGGACGTGGAGCTTGAACTGCTTGTGGGTAAGCGGCCCGGAGAGATGTTCTGCCAGACACAAGAAAGCCATAGCGGTGAATGGAGTGAAATTCAGTTTTTTGCCGGTTGCTTCTTCTGCCATTTTACGCAAGCCAACCTGACCACCAATGGCATAATTAGAAGTATATTGAGAAACATTCTGGCTCATGAAGATATCAGACCAAATATCGAATTGGGATTGAAACTTGAAGTGCCAGACGAAAAACCATTTATCAGCAAGAACAGGATTTTTTTTAATTACTGACAAAGAATCCTGAATCGATTTTTCGTTAAAACGTTTAAGGTTTTTCTTAGTCAAATGCCTTGTGTTCTTTTCTCCGCCCCAGATTGGTATGTCGAGTGAAAAAATGTAGTCGAAGCTGTCATTATGATATTCAAAGAATCTATTATAGCAGTCGATAAAATCTGTTGTCTTCTCGAACGGCACATCCCCGGTGATCATGCTGTAACCACCAGAGTCAACATACAGCTTCAACGCGCCTATATTCATCTGTTTGCGGTAGCTTTTCAGCTTTTGGGCAAACCCGGGTGTCGATGTAAAATCAAACTCTTTTCGGCCCAGAGCATGAATCAAGGAAAATAAAACCCGTTCTGATTGTGTTGCAGAGGCTTCGGAATAATCAATTTGTTTTGCTGGCTTTGGTGACTCTACATGTACATAGTGCATAAGATGAATCTCAAATTATTATGGTTAATTGTCTGGATAAGAAATTATATCCGTACAGAGAATTTAGCAAGTACTCGGATATTTAGGTTTAGGCTGCCGCCAGCACAGATGAATCACTGAACTATCGTTAACGTCCTTTTTAAATGGTTTATAGGTATATATAAGTTAAACCATTTAAGGAGGTTGCAAATGACAAAGAAGAAAAGCGATGAAGCTAAAATCAAAAAAGTGTTTGAAAGTAAGTACGATCCGAAGAAGCTGCGGGAAATGATCAATGCCGGTAAGACAGCAGATCAGATTCAGAAGGCAATAGGGATTGCAAGTAAACAATCTCTTCGTCAACACGTAATGAGGTTGGTCAATGATGACAGGATGTTTTATGAGGTCGAAGGGCTTTATACAAGATCCGGTAATACTGTTCGAGTTGGCAAACATGGATTGAAGCTCAGTCTGAAGAAGCTGGACACGCTCGGTGAATTCCCGGAAGGAACCGAGTTTACCGTTGAAGCTGATGGAGGGCAGATCATTCTGGAGATGATCTCCGCAGACGGTGCCGAGGACCCTGTAGAGGAAAACCCGGTTGCCGGGCCGGAAGGCGAAGGTGATGATCTCGCAGGATAAGACCCCTCTTATCTCTCAAAAAGTCGTGGAAGAAATTCTGCGGCTTTTACTTTTTTTGGGGTCGGTTGAAATGAATTTTCTTTTATAGGTCATGTGAGTGCGGTACCTCTCCCCCTGAAAATCAAAAAACTTGATTTATTCTGTGGCAGGGCTCGATTTTCCCATCATATGGTGGGTACGTTACAGGAGTAACAAAACCGATGTCACCTACATGGTTACAGCAGAAAACGTCAGCAGACCAGTAAAGCTTAATCAGGAGTATGTTGCCGTTATAGATAGAAGAAATATATTTAAATTAGGATGTTATCATTTTTTATCTCACCGATGAAATTTCAGAAAACAGGGAAATGAAACATGTTTATGTTGAAAAGATAATATTTATTAGATGGTTATGAAATAAAATTATCTGATCAATGTTATTACCGGATTAAAAAGATGTATATTTGAGGAATATATATTTTGAATTTATATCATTATTTAAAATAGTTGTCTGGATTTATTTGATTTGATTAATGTGATTGGTTTCAATACTGGTTGCTGTTAGTAAGAGTTGTTTTCTGGATTCTGTGAAAGATTATATTGATATTGAACGGCAGGATTTGCGCGTTTGCTGCCTATACGCTGGAGCTGCTTTGTGTGCAGATTAAAACAGGGAGAGACAAGCTAATGCCCCTCTCCGTCATCGACTCTGTCACTATGGTTTGTTTATACTGCTGCTCCATAAATAGTTTCATACATTGGTTCGTTTATCAGGGCAGTAAAGAAGCCGGAGAAGTAATGGTCTTCAACGTAATATCCTACCGATGGCTTGTACTCACGAGCAATCTTCATTGCCTGCGTAAACCCACCACATTTTGCACTGCTATTCATCGTTTCGAAGAATTCATTTTCGAACAATCCCACATCTTTGACATATGTATTTTTCAAATATTTTTCATGATTGAATTTTTTGAACATATATCTTTCAAATGGTACGCTAGGAGACACAGTGACAGCTTTTTCTATTGTCCTCAGACCGTTTGCTGAAATTTTCCTGTTACCTAATTTGGCTTCTATTCTTACAGGGCTTCCTTCTTTGTCTTCCTTAATATAAATCCGGCCTCCCATCGTTCTGGTATTTCTCACATTGCTCAAATATCGAGTTGTTTCGAAATCAGCTTGAGGTGTAAACTCACCTTTACGATGCTTCAGAGTAGCAGACGAAGCTAAGAACGAGAAAAACTCGCCGTTATCAGCAGTATAAAAATCTAAAGTATACTCGACCCTAGAGACACGATGGTAAAAACCATTAAAAATTTTAATCATATAGGAAATAACTTCTTGGTTTATATCCTTGAACTGGAATGTCGTGCCATATCTGCAGTAATGTTGAACAGCTACCATTTTATCTGACATTCCTAAAACCGGTACGTTTGTTTCATATACCTCTTCTACGGAATTGGAATAAAATCTTTTGCTAAGTACTTCAAAATTATCCTTTATAAACAGGTCCATACGATTAGAATTCATCACTTCGAACGGCACAGTGATATTAATGAAGTCGATGCTCGGTTCAATTCTGTAAAGCTCCTGATCCTTCTGCAATGGTTCACCTAATAAGTAGTCATAATACTCAAATGAATGCGGTAAATGTACGTGCATACTAATTTCCTTCAATAAAATTCTACAGCAATTAAGTATAATTTCTTGCTGCAACAAAAATATAACAACTATTGACGATTAAAATTACATAAAAATAGAATAATAAAAAATATTGAGACACATTAGTCTAAGTAATTAATTTTCATACATGGCTTAGTTAATAGCTGTGTATTGTAAAGTTCTTATTTTAAATAAAACCCAATAATTATATAAAATTTACTAGATTAGTATTTTATATGTCTTCTAGTTTTTAAAATTCATAAATTTATTTCACGTATATTATATCTATATTTTTTTGACATGGAACGTTAGGACGATACAAGTACGATCTATTTTAATATTTGATAGAGATATTAAAAGTCAATGGTGAGAACTTTTGCAGAAGGAGGGCGTATGTACCGGATAGTGACTGTTTCGAAAGGGGCAGTCCTCAAGATTATTAAGTCCAAAGTTGCCAAAAAGATACTCAAGTCAATTTTAATCGTTCTTATCAATGAGAAAATTCGTTGAGTGTCTGGGAGGGAGGTACTTTTCGGAGTATCTTCTTCTTGTAGTTTATTTTCTGTCCCTTCCTGAATTCTATTGTGAACGGCAAGATCATCAGCCAGTTCCCTCGTCATCTACTCTGAACCAATATAGATATTTTCCTTCAAGGAACCAATGTACGTTTTTCCCTAAAAACGGACATTCCACAGTTCATCCATAAAAAATCTACGAACTTGAATGGTTTACAGACGAAACTGAAATTTCAGTTTCAGCCGTGCCGTTTTGAATGGTTGGTTTTACCATAAAACCAATAATTTCGTACATTCAGGAGGAAAAATGAAAGTTGAACCTATCACTTCAATGAAGGATGTTAAAAACATTAAGCGGCTGCTTCAGGACCATCCCAGAAACCTGTTGCTATTCGTGATGGGCATTAATTCAGGTTTGAGGACTCAGGATATTCTGACACTACGCGTCAAGGATATGCTGGACAAGAAGATTGGCGGCCGGATCGTGGTCACTGAGAAGAAAACCGGAAAACAGAATGTAACCATCATCAACAAAGAAATTGCTGACACGTTTCAGAACTACTTAGAACATTGTGGATGCGAAGTTGATGAAGATCAGTTCCTTTTTCAGAGCCGTAAAGGCCGCAAAGGGAACTACCCAATAACGACCTACAGGGTGACCGGGTTGCTGAAGGAGTGGACGGCTGCAATCAACCTGAAAGGCAACTACGGTGCTCACAGCCTCAGAAAAACATTTTGTTACCACCAAAGAGTTCATTTCGGGGTGTCATGGGAATTGTTGAGCAAGCGTCTTAACCACTCCAGCCCAAGTGTTACTCGCCGCTACATCGGTGTTCAGGACGAAGAAGTTGAAGAAATCTTGCTGAACAATATTTGAGGCTGGTTTGTAGGAGCATCTGCATGACGATTGTGCAGGTGCTCTTCCATTTTTGAGTGTCAGAAGAAAATTTAAAAAAAATTAACTTTTTTTGATGTCGAAGGGTGTTGGAGGAAGCAGAGGCTAATGATTGAGAGATGTATGAGCAAGAAAAAAATGGTATATTCAGGTGTGAAATCTATATTGATTTCAGGGTGTTGACGATTTTTTGTCTGACCTTAGTTCTTAAGTCATGAATGAAAATTACGAACCGAAAGGTCCCTACATCTCGGCTAAGGCTGCCGCAGAATACGCAGGGTATTCATATGATCACTTTCGCCAGCTGGTGAAAAAATATCGGATACCCAGACGCGGTCCATCCAAAGTCAGATTTGCACTTAGCGATCTGGATGAATGGATGCTTAATCCCAATTTCTTTTGTGAAGTTCCAGTAGCCAGCAAGAGAAAAAGAAAATTTAAAACCGTAAAAATTAAAGTAGGTTAGTATGTCTATTCACATGCGGAAAAGTGGCAGCTACTTCGTCCGATATAGGAAGAATGGTAAGCAGAAGCAGAAGAGTGGTTTTGGCTCCGGTGAAGCAGGCAAAGCTCGTGCAGAGGAGTTTGACCGTTCTGTGAATGGAAAGAAGAATGATGATCAGGAATTGTTGGCTAACAACATCGAATACATTGATCAGCTTGCCCAGCGTTATTACACTTCGGATGATGTAGATATGAGCAAGCAGTGGCGCAGGGATTGGCTCAAAATGTTCAATGAGCGTCTTCTTCCAGAGTTGAGTCAGATACCAATCTCTCATCTTAAGGGGGATACTATCTCTCGTCTTGTAAAGCAAAAGTTTCCTGAAGCATCCCTTGTGACGCGCTCGACATATGTGGGGTATGTGAAGGCGATGTTTTCATGGGGTGTTAGAATGGAGCTGATTGAGAAAAATCCTTTAGCTCATTTTTCCCGGAAAAGCTCCCCCCAGAAGGACTTGTTGGTAGATAAGGAGTTGATTCTGAATATTCGTGATGCATGTGTCCCGCACATTGCGCTTGGGGTAGAGTTCATTGCCAACACTGGCGTTCGCCCTGGCCCGGTAGAACTGCTGGGAGTCAAGTGGGAACATATCAACTGGAAAGACTCGACAGTCAGTGTTTTGGGCAAGAACCGCAAGTGGCGGATAATACCTCTGAAGCCGGAGTTTCTGGAGAAATTGATGATCCAGAAGGAGAAGGCCAAAACCGACTATATGATCGAATACAATGGTCGTGGAAATCTTGATGGTATTAACCAAGGCTTTAGGAGAACATGCAGGAAAATTGGTGTCGATGATGCCGTTGAACTCTACGATATTCGCCACTGGTTTTGCTCAATGCTGCTCGCAAAGGGAGTCCCAGTGAAGACTGTGAGTATGCTCATGGATCACAGTTCAACCCGCATGACGCTTGATGTGTATGGGCACTTTATCCCGGGAGATGAAGCACAGGCGATTCAAGGGTTGCCGGATATATTCTAGAAAAATTACCTGCCGGATTGTCGGGAAAAGAAGGGGGCGTCAGAAAATGATGCTCCCTTTCTTTTTGGCAATTGAAAATAAAACATCAAAGCAACCATGCTGTCGCAGCGGCTGCCGGGGAGACACCGAGAATTTAGATGGAGATTATTCAAGTCAGCAGGGTAATCAGGGGATGAAAACTGTAAGCTCAAACAAGCTCTAACACTTTGGTAATCACTTCCCTGAATCAGCGGATCATACAAACCCATTCATACTTTTTCTCAATCATTTTTCTTCAACATAGGTATAGGGGGACAGTGAAGATGAGAATTAAGAAAGCATGCGGGGCGTATAGGATATTTGCAGGATAAATGTAGGTAATATGCGGGTTACCAGGGTTTGTTGGAAAAATTTTAGGGCAAATGGTTAAAATGAGAATTTTGACCATTTGCCCTTTGTTTTAGACACTCAAAATGAGAAAGTTTTAGCTGCCCTGGCGACCAAGTCTCCAATAGACTATTCTGCGTGTTTTTACATTTGCGATGATGGTCATATCGGCGTTGGGGTAATAAAATGCTTTCAGTATATTGGGGTTGCCTTTTGTCACTGTGGTCAGTTCGAATGCGCCTAATTTATTCATTAATATGCTTTGATTAAATGGACTTCCGCCATTACAGGTGTTTACGACCCAATCTTGAAGTTTCTTGACGGCAGGATCATTTGAATATGTCGGCTTTGTAGACTTATTTTTTGCAGTCTGCTGTAAATATTTTTCATATCTTTTGTTCACCTCATCCATATCAATCTCGATTTTCTCTTGAGGCTCGGCTTTCTCATCTCCTTTCGGTTTATTAGACTCTTTTTGTGCAACCTGCTGCATTTTTTTGTCCACTGATTTTGCTGATACAATATCACCAGGCTTTTCGTAGGTCATTCCAAACCCCACGAAACACACAATTAATGCAAGGCCATATATTCCTAAGACTTTCTTTCTTGATGTCGCTTTTACCCATGTAGGTTTAATTAGTCCCACGACTATAGCTATTTGAGCACCTAGCAGTCCAATTACAAATAAATTAGCCAGCATACCAACCTCCACTTATTGTAAATATTTCAGTCCACGACCACACTCAAAACAAGAAATTCTATACCAGTCGACATGAAAAACTGCAAAGAAATGCTTATACGCCGTAGGGTGCGACAGATTCTTGCAGTAAATTAGTAGGTTGCTGGTTATCTAGGGAGGCCTCGCTTCGCTGTCTTCATCAGCCTGGCCATACTCTGCCGGTCGCTCTCGCATACGTAGTTCCGCTGCGCCTGCTTTGGCCTTGAAATAGCTGCTTTCTTTGACAGCCAAGCGCAGTTCTCTGTTCAGCTCCCGGTTTTCCTTCATGGCGTCTCGGAAGTCATTTGTCAGCTCGCGTACCAGCTTGCGCTCTTCGGCCAGCTCCGCCTCAAGCTCTTGGCATTGAGCGCATGATCCATCCTGCTCTGAAGGTCGAGATCTAAGAAGAGCTTCTCCTCTATGCATTGCCCCATCCCCAGTAAGTAGCCAATCAGCAGAAATATTACAATTAATTGCAATATTTACCAACCAAGACGCTGGTATCTGACCTCGGCTTTTAGCTGAAGACATTGCGGATTGTCTCAGTCCCATGAAACGGGCTAGTTCGCTGTCACTTTTTGCGTTGGTTGCTAGTTTTAATCTCTCTAAAAACGTATTCATGGCGGTTGCATCTTTTTCAGTTAAACCTGCAACCAAACCTGCAACCTGCTTTGATGAATCAGGCATTTTGAAATTCCCTTTAATATCAAACAGTTGCCTTTATGCTTAAAAACTGGTCGCAAAAAGTAAATATGCAACCTCTTTTTGAGTTGACAGACTAACGCAAAAAGTGTTTAAAAAAGCTTCAAGGGCGGTGAACAAAATCAGTAAATTCGTATCTACCTAATTAGCACCCGCCTGCACCCACGGTCAACGGTCCAGTTTGGACGGTAAACAGGAGCAGAAAAGACGGTGAAAAAAGTGCAGCAGCTTACACTTTTTCATGATGAAAATCGGGAAATGGAGATTCAGCAGCTTGGCGCAAGTCTGGCTACGCTGATGCCCATGGTCCGTTCCAGAATGAATAAAGTGGCTGCCAGCCATCACCTCTCCCGCGATCTTATTGCCGAACGTATGACCGACATTGCCCGATCTTCCGGCGTCAAGTTGAGCCGCGGGAACGCCAAGAGCGTCAAGACGGCCACACTGGATAAGTGGCTTTCGCCGGAAGATCGGGACCATCCACCCAGCCTGCAAGCCATCATCACATTTGTCATGGCAACCGGAGATAACAGTCCGTTAATGCCGTTGTTAAGTGTGCTTGGCCTTGAGGTTATGACTGAGGAAGATAAACAGCTCAGAGATTACGCCAAAGCCGATTTAGTAGCGGAAAAGGCAAAAGCAGAAAAAAGAAGATTGAAGGCGGTTTTAAGATGAGCGCAGCAGCAGTGGCGAACCCTCATGCCGGGGTCAGATCAGGCAAGAAGAGATACCCCTGGCGCATCAAAGAATGGATGAGTGCCCATGATCTTACTCAAATAAAGATCGCAAAAGACATAGGGATTTCCAAATCGATTGTGAGCAGCACAATCAATGGATCGACAAACAACAAAAAAGTACTGGCATATCTTAGAGATAAGGGATGCCCGCAAAAGTATCTCTCTTTGCCTGAAGAGATGAAAGAGGACAAAGAATGAGAGAATTCAAAATAACAGCAGAGGTCATCACACACGCAGACATATATGTGCATGTCGCGGACGATGATGACGAAGGAAAAGCACTGGAAATAGCTCAAGAGCACTTGTCCATTTTTCATCTTGAAGAGCAGGAAGAAGAATTTAGCAGCAAAGCAGTAACTAATGAAACGGACAAAATTGTAGTCCTTGGATCACCATATAATAGAGCTGATTTGTTGTCTGCGGAAGAAGTGGACGACTTAGATTAATAAAATCCCAAACAAGCGACAAAACATCATGTGCAAGCATTACCCCTCAGCAAAAATATACACAGCATTGGGCGTTACGCGACAAGCCTTTGAGAAACGTGCAAAGCTTGAAGGCTGGCCTTTTCGTACACGTCAGGGTCGAGGCGGTGGTAAAGAATACGCTTTCGACACACTCCCTGAAAGCGTGCGCACCGCGATCCTGAAGCACGAAGCCTGCACCGCTGATGTTTGTCCCGTATCATCTACACCCACCCAGGGGCCGACCCTTGACTCATTGTCAGATAAGAAACGCGCCAAGGCTTTGGCCCGTGCTGACCTCGTTGCCTTGTACACCTCACACCTCAGCAAGGCGAAAAGAGGCGGCAAAGCGGAAGCCAAAACTCTATTCATAGCAGCATACAAGGGTGGCGCATGGCCCCAACTTTTAGGCACGCTTGGTGTCAAGGTTTCATGGAAAACCATTGAGCGTTGGAAGGTTACCCTGCGTGAAGAGCAGTCAGTTGTTGCCCTGGCCGATGGACGCGGCAAAGGCAATGCAGCCCGTACCGTCATGACCGAACAGCACACCGATATTCTGCTGAAAGCGGTGCTCAATCCCAACTCCACCACCATATCAGAATCAATTGATACGGCCATGGGACTCATGTCTATACAAGGGCTGTATTGCCCCTCAGAAAAAACCATGCGTCGCTGGCTCCAGCGGTGGAAAGAAACCCATTTTGGAACATGGGTTTTCACACGTGAAGGTAAAAAGAGCTGGAATGACAAAGCCGCGTTTTTTATTGAGAGGGATTATGACCTTATTGAAGTCGGCGACATCATGGTTGCTGACGGCCACGTGCTCAACTTTGAGACCACCAACCCATGGACAGGCAAACCCCAGCGTATGGAATTGGTTATGTGGTACGACATGGCTTCCAATTGCCCCTTAGGGTGGGAGATCATGCCAACCGAAAATACTCAGGCTATCGCGTCGGCATTCCGCCGCGCCTGCATAGCTCTCGGTAAGTATCCCCGCATTGCCTACCTTGATAACGGCCGCGCTTTTCGTTCCAAATATTTCAACGGCACCAAGTTCGAGCAGACCGGAATCGGCGGTCTATTTCAAGAACTGGGCGTCCAGACAATTTTTGCATGGCCATATCATGGCCAGTCAAAAACAATCGAAAGGTTTTTCGGCACATTACACCAGCTTGAGCAATGGGTTCCCAGTTACGTGGGTAACTGCATTGATAACAAGCCGCCTCGCCTGCATCGCGGCGAAACCATGCACCGCAAGGCATACGAAGGTACTGGCGGCCGTCCTTTAACCATGGAAGAAACCCATGTGGCTGTGGCCCGTTGGATAGACAAGTACATCAATAAGCCGCAGCGCGGACATCTGAACGGTAGATGTCCGGCAGAACTTTTTGTTGCTGGTCGCGGCCCCGGTGTTGATGAACAGCAGCTTCGCCACCTGATGATGGTCAAAGAGTACCGTAAGATAACCCGTGAAGGTATCAAGCTTTTCGGCGAAAGATACTACTCACCGGAATTGTACAGCCGTACCCATTCAGTACAAGTCCGTTATGACATGCATGATATGTCCTGCGTTCATGTCTACCGAGACGGCGAATTTATCTGTACAGCACCCAAGGTGGCAAAGGTACATCCCGCCGCAAATCTGCTTGGCAATACTGGACACCAGGCAGAGTTCAAAAAGCAAGTCACTTTCAGAAAAGCGCAAGAAAAAGATGCAGCAGGCTACGTAAAAGGTGTGCTGGATTCTGCTCTGGAAGACCAACAGCAGCGTATGAAAGAGCTGGAAGTCAAAAAGGACGAAAAGGACGAATCCAAGCAGCCTAAGCCGCTTACTCAAGCCAAAATTACCAGCATTGAGGCCGCCAAGGTTAAAGCCATGGACGCCCGCAAGTCCGCTCCGGCCTATACACCACCAGCAGAAATGCCCGACATTTTAAACGAGCTGGACAAGTACGAGTATCTTTTCACCCTGAGCATCCAGAAGGGAGTCGCACTGCGTGATCCCGATCTGGAATGGATGGAATATTTCGAAACTACGGATGAATACGACAACATCAAAGCCCGCTGCGAGCAGCGCAAGCGGTTTTACGCCCGTAAACAGGCAAGCAATTAATTGGAGCAGCAAATGGACAGAACTATCTTTATCGAAACCTCAAACGTGACCAAGTTCAATACCGCTATTTCCACCCTTGAGTCAGTGGATAATGGTGAACAGGGCTTCGCCCTTGTCTACGGTCAGGCGGGGCGCGGTAAAACTGAAACCAGTCTAACCTATCAGGCCCGTAACGGCGGTATTTTCCTGCGTGTGCGTCAGAGCTGGACTCAGAATGCATTCCTAACCGCTTTGTCTAACAAAATGTATCTCAAGCCAGCTCGCAGCTCGGCAGCTTGCAAAGACCGCATAATTGATCGGCTGAATGTAGAGCCTCAGACCATCTATGTGGACGAAGCCGACAGGCTGCATGTGGGACGCATTGAGGACCTTCGCGACATTCATGACGAAACAGGCGTGCCTATTGTGCTGATAGGTGAGCGCGAGTTGCACGGAGTGCTGGGCGAGCGTCGCCGTCTCTGGTCCCGCGTCAAGCACTCCGTCGAGTTCGAGCCGGTCGCTGAAGAAGATGTGGCAATCCTCGCTTCTGATGCTGCTGGGCTTAACGTTGACCCGGAAGCCTGCGCCTTGATCGTAAAGAAAGCTGACGGTGATTTCAGGCTTGTCTGGACCTTGCTTGCTGGGCTGGAGAAAGTTGCCCGCACCCGCCAGACCGAGCTGGTTGACGCCAAAATGGTCAATGCTGTTGCCAAGAAGACTTTGACCTGGAGGCGGTAATGAAGACTGACAAAATGGACCAGATGCGTACCGCTTGCCGCACTTTAAGCAAGGGCGGAAAAACCATTACTAATGCCCAGATATACGCCGCAATGGGGGCAGGGCCTAACGACACAAAACGTCGAGACCGTATCCGCAAACGCATTACCTCTCTCAGAAAAGCTGGTGCCCTTAAATGGGTTGCCCGCGGCGAATATGAATATGTTGAAACAGAGGACCGCCGTGACGCTCCTTTGCTTAGCAAGGCATGGAGAGCAGTTAAGGCTGCAAAGTCTGGTTTCTCAGCTCAGGATATTGCCCGACGTTCTGACGCTGACTACTCGCATGTATCTCGCTGGTTTAGGTTTCTGGAAAGTGAGGGCTTTATTCTGCGTCAAGGGCGTAAGGGGAACACTATTCTTTATCGTTCTACTCCGCTTGCCCAACAGACCAGCGAAACACCTCTTCCATCCACAGAACTTCGCGATCCGTTTGCGACTGAGCGCGAAGCAGTGTGTGAACTGACCCGACTTTTTATGCTTAGCGATCTTTACCAGCCCAGCACTAAAACGAAAATTTTGAAATATTGCCGGACCATCATGGACCGGTTTGAAAAAAATCAGGAGGAAACATGAGCAGTAAGAAGGCAAAAACAGCAGAGCCAGCAACAAGCCCGGTAGGTCGCAAGATCAGACATTGTGTTTTTGAACTGCGTTGCATGGCTCAGGGCATGGATGAAGACAAGTTTACGACTATGAAGTCTATCATCCGAGAGCTTGAAGGTTGCGCTCTGCATATTGAAGAAATCGAAGAGCATACCCCGGTCAGTTCTTTTAAGCCCCCGCTTGATGCAAAACAACTGGCCGAGGAGCTGGCCGCAAGCACAAGAGCTTAACATGAAAGCTAAGTACAGCGAAAAGGACACCCGCGGCTTTCTGTTCGTTGATTGCTCGGAATGCACAAAAGGCGGGAACGGCAACAAATCCTGTTCCTCCGGATGGCTGAAGGAAAAAGGGAATCAGGGCGGCTGCTTTTGCGGCGCGCTGCTGGATGGTTTGGAAGTAAAATAGAAGGAGAAAACTATGGATAATGAAGCGATCATTGACGGCAAATACATGAAAAACAGCAAGGGTCACCTTGTCCCTGTTGAACAGGTCTCAGACTACGACAAGGAAAGGGATGAGTTGGTCCGCAGACTCATTTTAAAGGCAGGAGTTCATCAGGAATCATTAAGTGATTTCAAGATCGAATCTATGGGGGATGTGTACGCTTTTATGGAGCTTGCTTTTGAGAAGTACGGAGCCAAAAAGCGTGAGTTGAAAAACTTTCGACTCACCACATTTGACGGAACAGGCCGGGTTGAAGTGGCAGTTAATGACTTCCTCGACTTCGATGAACAACTTCAGGCCGCAAAGTCGCTGGTTGATGACTGCCTTATCGGTTGGACTGAAGATGCCCGTCCTGAAATTCAGGCAGTAGTCAATCAGGCATTTGAAACCGACAAAGAAGGCAGTGTCTCGCCCTCTAAGATTCTCCCTCTGATGAGGTTAGATATTGATGACAAAGACTGGAACAAGGCCATGAAAGCAGTAAAAGACAGCATGTGCGTCCAGTACAGCAAGAAATATATCCGCTTCAAACGGCGCACCGGTCCTGAAGGCAAATGGGAAAACATCGTATTGGACATTGCAGCCCTGTAGGAGTCGGTAATGTGCCTCAAACGTAAGCCACCACCCAAAGAGCGTGGAATCAAGACCGGCGAAGTACAGACAAAGGTAAGAACCGTGCCCATCGGCATACTGTTTGCCGCTGAATCCCGGTCTATCACAAAAGGTAAAATGGCCAGCCGAATGGCAAAGCTCCTCCAGATTGGCGTCGAGAGTGGTGCAATGTCAGACGACTGGACCAAGCAAGCACAGAGTCTGATTGATCAGGCTGAAAGCGTCAACCCCGAAGTGCTGGTCATAAGCTACGACGAGATTGACGGAAGCAAAGAAGAAAGAATGGAGGCTCTTATAATGACCCTTGATGAACTCGTTGAAAAAGTAGCTGAAGAAAAGCCTTACAGAACCCGCAAATCCGAAGTTGAAAATATCGTCACTACAGCAGTAGCGATGCTTGAAGCGGAAGTGGGCGTGGAGCTGGTGACCAGAAAGGACAAATCTGAATAGTGCGAAACCGCCCCGAGCTGGGCGGTCGTCATGACGTGGCGGTCATGGCCTGATGAGCAGCCGAAGGAATTAACATGGCTTTGACGAATGAAGATTGTGAACGAATTGAAAGAGCTTTGGACTCTAGTGATTTCGTAATGGTCTACCTTAAAATCGATGACCGTGAAATTACTCTCAGGTGGGCTCTTAAAACCAGATTTGAAAGAATGGTTGCAATCCTTGTTGAAGGTAAAATGGAATCTGAATGGGCAGAGGGTAACTCGCCAGAAAGTAAGTATTGGCGTTCTACAACTGGCTTTGCATACTCAGCAAAGGACAGAAAAACAATGAAACGGATGTCCAAAGCCAGTTTGAAAAGAAGAGGGCTTAATCCGAATGAAAGAGTAAATTATTATTCGCCGTACTTCACTTCATATAAAACGCTGCTTGCACACCTCAAGAGCTTCGAAGATGCAACATTAACTGAGGTTGGTTTCATATCATGACTAACCACCTCATCTACTCCCCCATCTTCAAACAGTCCAAGTGCGGCGGTGCGGCCCAGCTCACTCCACGTGATGTGAAATGCAAACACGACAAGAAGCCCCATCGCGCAAGAGAAGTCGGCGGCGTGATCCGTTGCTCCGGTTGCGACAATATGTGTGTATGCCCCACAGGGATTGAACACGATCAGGAAATAAGGATTAAGCAACATGGCAAACTATAACCCCAAACGCGCCCTAATCACCAAAGTGGCCATAGCCCGAAAGCAGATCGTAATTGACGAAGACGCATACCGCGAGTTGCTTGAACGTCGCTACGGCGTCACCAGCTCCACAAAGCTCAATATCAAGCAGCTCAGTGAATTGCTTAACCTGTTTGAAACAAAATACGGCTGGAAACCCAAGCCCGCCAAGACCAAGAAGCCCACATCCACCCAGCAGAAAGGCCGGGGCTATCAAGGCGAGTTTGTCGAGATCAGCGACAAAGACCCGCTGGCTAAACAGAAACGCTATGCGCTGGCCTTGGCCAAGCTGCTCGGCTGGAAGCTGGCAGGCCTCAACACCCGCTGCAAGAAACAATTCAAGGTCGAACGGTTTGAGTGGATCAGTCAGCAGAAGCACATGCAGACCTTGATTAGAGATATGCAGGTACGCTGTAAGAAACGCGGCATCGACTACAGCCCCAATTAGTATGAATCAGGAGCAGGAGCGGGAAAGCCTTCGGGCAGCAATAGTCGACCAGCACGGAACGATCCATAAGTTCTGCCGCAGATGTCCGCAGTTGAACAGATCAACTGTCTACATGGTGCTGAATGGGAACTACCCCGGCAATCTGGCGGGACAGATAAAACGGATCAAGCAGGCCATGGAAGGCGAGGACAAGAGCGAATCGGTCTTTATGGCCATCAAATCGGAAGCCTGCAAGCGGTGCGCGGTAACAGGGAAATGCAGCAAATGCGATCGCATGTTTCGCGCTCAGGCGGCAGAAGTTTTAAAAATTTTCTCAAATTGAGTGACCTATGGAACAGCAAAAAATAGCACATGTACTCTGCCACAGAAATGGAGAAGAGGCTGGACCCAAGCTGGAGATTTTCCCCTCTGAACAGTGGAAGAAACCGAGGGCCAAAGCTGGGCTATACCGTCTGCGCAAAGACCGTCTCTGGGTTATGCAGGGTGAAAAATATACCTTCATGCCTCCCTCAAAAATTGGAGAAATTGTGGTCCAATCTTTGGGATTGGTTGAGCCTGAGCCTGAGCATGTACCAGAACTGAAGCCACAGCAGCGGGTAACAGTGCTGGGGCCAAATGGATGGACTATGGGCATTACCGTAACCGATCCCATACAAGGACCGGATGGGCAGTGGCAGATTTGGGTCAGGGGTTATGGTTTTGCTGGATTTTATCTTTGTGAGGAAATCAGGAGATAGTCATGAATAGCACGCTATGCAGAACACTACGAAAGATGCTTGCTGACGGTTTTGAGCAGTACAATGGCGTAATCGACCCGGCAGTATATGAACGGCTTGAATGCCCCGATCCGAAAAAGGCTTACTGGGTATGTAACTGGCCGATCCTGCATTGCCTTGGATGTCGAGAACGCTGTACGCCCAAGGATATCCGGGGCTTCCAGATGACCTTGCCCAGTCCTGAACCTACTGTAATTAAATGGCAGGAAAAGGTTAACACATTGTTAAAGAAACGGTTTGTTCGTCCTGCTGAAGCAGCCTTCTGTCTTGATGTTTCAGAACGTCATGTTCGTGATCTGGTAGATGAGGGAATTCTTGTACGCCATATTCGGCCTCCGCTCAGAATTACCGCCGAATCGGTTAAAGCCGAAATGGAACGTTTGGATAATTAATTTTGAAATTTTGATATATGACGAGGGTGATATAAAGCCTCCTCAGGAACAGGGAGTTCTGACAGACTTATCATTTCTAATTCTTTTCCATTACGAATGTACGCGTATGTGTAGAGAAATCTAAGACATGGAGGAGGACAAGAATATACTAACAGTTTGAAATATCGCTTCTTATTTCTTCTGAATGTTAAAAGTTCTTCAAATGCCAAGAAAAAATTATTATAAAGGGTGTATTGTTCCGGGTGTTCTAATTTTTTACCATCTTTGTATGGTTTAATAGATTCATCAAAGTAATCAGGGTCTCGGAAAACAATTGCCTCATTATAATTATCTACGTTTTTTAAATAATTTACAATCCTTTGATATTTATCGGGGTCAGATCGATAACTCACCCCACTTTTATTATGTTCCAATCTTGTGCTATCGCATAGTAAAAAATCAAACAAATATGGGTGAATAATATATGAAATTTCATTTACTCTTTTGATTATAGAAAAAAAACTTGTTTCAAAAGCCTGCTGGTCAAGAATTTGTATTTGTTTTTTGCTGTCATCTCGTTGCTTTCTTAGGCTTTTACGTTGAAGTGAAATTTGATAAGTTTGCATCTTTAAAGTTGCGTAAAAGAAAAAGACCCCGGCCAAAGCCCAAAGAGGCCCAGAGGTTCCACCTATAAATGTCCCCAACTGAGCAGCTGTTTCGATATTTAATTCCCCCCACAATTCAATATATCCGTCATTACAAAACAGATAAAGAACTACAATGCAATTTACTATGCCTAACCCAACAAGAATCTTCCCTATTGTCTCATAGGTACAACCACAGCATGTCTTAGTATAGTTTTCGGGTAACATATTATTTCCCCCAGAATTAAACGGGTTTTGTGCTTTGAACCGCTGACTCATACCCCCTTACTTTTTTTTATTCAAGCTGACTTGATAAACTTTGCATATCCCGCATGGCCGAAGTGAATTAGCCCATCATATCCCACATAATAACCTCCGTAACGCATCAAACGTACGGAGGTTTTTTTATGACTTTTAGCGAACGCTTCAAAGAACAAATCATCAAACACGAAGGGCTTAAACTCACTCCCTACCGCTGTACCGCAGGTAAAATAACTATCGGCGTCGGTCGCAATCTGGACGACAACGGCATCACCAGAGGAGAGGCCATGATGATGCTTAATCATGACATTGAAGCTTGCGAAGGCCAGCTCTATGTCTCCATGCCTTGGGTTTTCCAGCTCAGCGATCCGCGACGCGCTGTACTCCTCAATATGTGTTTCAACCTCGGCTTTAATGGCCTGTGCAAATTCAAAAACATGCTCTCCGCTTGTGAGTCTGGCGATTATGAGCTCGCAGCCTCTGAAATGCTTGATTCCAAGTGGGCAAAGCAAGTCGGTCAGCGTGCGGACGAGCTCACGCTCCAGATGGAAACCGGAGAATGGTCCTAATGCCTCCCGCAGACGACATGCTGTACATGATATTTACGGCAGGATTTACCTTTGGGATTGGAATTCAGGCAGCCAAGTTATTTGTTGAAAATTGGGACGATATCTTTGCCTTTTGGGTGATTCTCCCCGTCAAAATTCTACTGGCCTGCACCAAAAAGATTTTCTCGTTCATCAACCTCAACATGGAGAAAGCAATGAAAACTTACCTTATTCTCGGTTTTATCGGTGCCGTTATCGGCGCACTGATCGGCGCTATTGCTGGCTGGCTCGTCAGTCTGGTTTGGCCGTGTGTCATCGTCGGCGCTGTGGCTGGTGCTATCGGCCTGCCCACATTTCGCATCTGGCCTAACTGGTTCAGCGACCGCGTACCCGACTGGGTTCCCGGCGCTGTGATGCCGGTTGTTTGCGTCATGCTCGGCGGTGTCATCGGCGCGTTTACCGGATGGGATGTTCGTGGCTGTGGCTTCGGTGCTCTGTTTGGCTGCATTGTCGTGGGGATGTCTTACGGCATCCGGTATTTGCCCTTTAACGTTCAGTAGGGAGGGACCGCCATGGGTTTATTTACTTCTGTAAAGGTCGGCAAGGAAATCGGCGATGCTGCCGGTGGTGTAATTGAGGCTGTCGGTAACGTCTTCGATCAGCTTTTCACCTCCGACGAAGAGCGAGCACAAGCAAAATACAAATTTGCTGAGTTGTTTCAGGGAGGAGCACTCAAGGAATTTGAAGGCCGTATCAAACTGATACTTGCAGAAATGAACGGCAACTGGCTCCAACGCTCATGGCGGCCCATCCTGATGCTTTCCATTGTGGCTATCGTGGTCAACAACTACCTGCTTTACCCTTACTTGAGTCTTTTTTGGTCCAAAGCCCCGGAATTGGCTCTGCCCGTTGAACTCTGGGAACTAATGAAACTCGGTGTCGGCGGATACACAGTTGGACGAAGCGGGGAAAAGATTGCTGAGAAGGTTGCCGAAGCTTGGAGGAATAAATCGTGAGTGATGACATTTGGGGCTGGCTCCGCTTCGGCATGAACTGCCTGTCGACTATTGGTGGCGGAGTCGTTCTGTGGGGAATCTGGTCGTTAAAGAAATCGTTTGTGAGCCACAAGGACTGCGACAATTGCCGCAAAGAAATTACTCAAAAAACAACAGACCTTGGGCACCGGGTAACCCAAAACGAAAACGCTCTTGAACATCTGCCGACTAAAGATTCTACGCACAAGCTTGAGCTTCAATTGGCAGGAATGCGTGGCGACTTAAAGGTTTTAACTGAAAAAATTGGATCAGTAGAAGCGATTAACCAACAGGTCGGCAGAATTGAAGAATATCTGCTGAACAACAAGCGAGGCTAGAAAACATGTCTTTTGATGAAACCATTTCGCAGCACCTGCGCATCACCATTCTGCGACTGCTGGACGAACACAACGGGACTTCCAACGATTCCCTGCTTTGCGATCTGGTGGCCCCTTTCGGCTTCAATCCCAGCCGAGACAAAATGCGTACCGAGCTTAACTGGCTTGCAGAACAGGGCCTCGTTGAATGCTCTAATAACGGCTGCATGACCGTAGAGCTGACCCAGCGCGGCGAGGATGTAGCTAAGTGTCGCGTCACGGTTCCGGGCGTTAAGCGTCCTGCGCGGAGATAGGTCATGGGTAAAGCATATCCGATGGAAGTCCGTCTGAAAGCTCAAGAGCTTTTCTGCGTCCTGCGTTGGACTCTTAAGGCTGTAGCTCAAGAGATCGGCGTCACTTACACCACCGTCCAGCGCTGGTCTAAAGACTATGGTTGGCAGGAAATGCAGGACAATCTCGCACAGGCTGAGTTTGACATTAGGGCTGACGGAATTTTGGCCCGATCGGAAATGCTTAAAACCTTGATTAAGACCAAAGACCCACAAGCAGCTTTCGCTGTTTCCAGCCTTGAAACTTTGGCCATGAAACAAGCGGAAGTCGAACGCGCTGGGCAGCTTATCAAAAATCAGCTTGAGCAGCCGGAACGCAAGATCGCTTCTCTTGCCGATGCAATCCCGGTTCTGGAGCAAGCTATCAACATCAAGCTTGCCCGTCTGCTCGACGATCCCGACGCCGACATGCTGCGCGCTGCTCGTAATATCAAGTCCGCATTTGAATTTATCGACGCCATGAAACCCAAAGACGAAACTAAGAAGAAACGCGGTCTTACTGCTGAAACTGCTGAAGAAATCAGGAAGAAAATTCTGTTTGGTGAAGACTAATGACTGTAATAAGCGATGCACATATCAAAGATTTGGAACCTCTGGAAATCAGCGACGAGGAAATCCAAAACATTTACCCTACAGATGTTCCTGCTGTGCTGCTTCCGTACCAACAGGAATGGGTACAGGATCAAAGCGATGTAGCTATTGAAGAGAAAGGCCGTCGTATCGGGCTGACATGGGGCGGTGCATCTGATGATGTTCTGCTCGCTGCTACTGAAAAAAGTCAAGGCGGTATGGATGTCCTCTACCTTGGCTACGAGCTAGAAATGACACGGGAATATATTACTACCTGTGCTTTCTGGGCCAAAAATTTTGCTAAAGCAGTTTCCAAAATCGATAGCTTTGAACAGTTTATTTTTGTGGACTACGACCCCAAAACAACTGAAACACGTGAAATCAAAGCATTCAGAATCAATTTTGCATCCAAGAATAAAATTGTCGCTTTATCTTCTGCCCCACGTAGTCTGCGTGGGCGCCAAGGTAGAGTTGTTCTTGATGAAGCTGCTTTTCATGACGACCTTCAAGCTGTTCTGAAATCCGCCATGGCCTTTCTCACGTGGGGTGGGCAAGTTCGCATAATTTCCACTCACAACGGCGAGGACAATGCTTTCAACCAGCTGATTGAGGAAACCAGAGCTGGAAAGTGGCCTTATTCTCTGCACCGTACTCCGTTCATGAAAGCAGTAGAACAAGGGCTGTACAAACGAATTTGCCTCGTAAAAGGACTCGAATGGACCCAAGAAAAAGAAGATGAATGGGTAGAGGGGATTTATGCGAACTACGGCGACAATGGCGCTGAAGAGTTGGACGCAATACCTTCCCCGTTGTCTGGTAGCTGGCTCAATCATAGCCGCATTGTTTCATGTGCTAATGACGATATCCCGCTGATTACGTGGCTTCCCCCAGCAACAGATTTTGTAGATTGGGATATTGAAACTGCACATCGGGATGTACGCGACTGGATGCAAGCAAATGTTCTCCCTCTTTTGGATGTTCTGCCTAAAGACAAGCGTCATTACCTCGGTGAAGACTTCGGACGTTCTGGCGACCTTTCTGTTGATTGGCCTGCCGTCAGAATGCCGGACTACTCCTTGGAGACTCCATTTGTATTGCAGCTTCGCAATGCCCCGTTTCGCACTCAAGAACAGATACTGTTTTACGTGCTTGACCGTTTGCCCAGAATGTCAGGTGCCGCCTTTGATGCCCGCGGCAATGGTCAGGCTATCGCCGAGTATGCCCGTCAGCGTTATGGTCATGAACTTGTGGCAGAAGTTATGCTTTCTACTTCCTGGTACCGGGAAAACATGCCTCGTCTGAAAACTTCTTTCGAAGACCGCACCTTCACTATCCCTAAACAAGAAGACATTATTGACGATTTCCGGGGAATTAAACTGCGCAAGGGAATAGCCTGCCCGCCAGAATCAAGCACTAAAAGCGAATCCGGGCAGCGCCATTGCGACTCGGCTATTGCTGCTGCCTTGGTGCAATTCGCCGCAGCAACCATCGAACCGCCCCAAGAATGGGAATCCCCCATAACCGCCGGATCATCCGCAGCCGCAGCCCTGACACGAGGATATAGATAATGAGTACTGGAATATGGGATAGTAAGGGCAATTGGATTGAATTTAGCTCCGGCGCTATGGCCAACCTTGGTACCGAGTTCGCCACCAGCTCACGGGCCATGGGCTTCGACCCGGCTACAATTTTCGGCATGCTGCCCGACCCTGATCCGGTTCTGCGCAAGCGAGGTGAGGACGCCGCGATCCTCGCCGAGCTGGACGGAGACGACGAGGTCAGCACTGGTATCGAAAAGCGGACTTTACGCACCCAGAACAAGACCAACTATACTTTTAATCCCGGTCACGCTGAAGGTGAAGAACCGACCGCGCAGGCCGTGGAAATCTGCAAGCAGCTTGAGCGCGATCTGTCCGCGCTGAAGCTCCGGGACGAGTTCGGCGAAATTTTGGAGACCGTCTTTTATGGGCCCACGTTTTCAGAGCTGATGTGGGAACCGCATAATGGCAGATTCAAGTTGGTCGGCATCGTCAGCAAGCCCCGTGACTGGTTCGGCTTTAATGATGAACGTCAGCCCGTATTTCGGTCTATGGAATCTGCTGAAGGCGACCCGCTGCCGCCCTACAAATTTCTGATTACCCGGCATCGGGCATCTTTCAGTAACCCTTACGGCAAGCGCTTGTTGACCAAGTGCCTGTGGCCGGTTGCGTTTAAACGTGGCGGTATCGAGTTCTGGACGAAGTTTTGCGAAAAGTTCGGCTCTGCCTTCATGATCGCTAAGGCCGGTAAGGATGCCATAGAACGAAACGTGATTGCCGCGCAGCTCGTCTCCATGATTCAAGATGCCGTGGCTGTTCTGCCTCCTGCCAGTGATGTTGAGCTTGTTCAGGCTTCCGGCAAGGCTGGGGACCTGCACAAAGCCTACGTCAACCATTGGAACGTAACCATATCCAAAATCCTGACCGGGCAACACCTTTCTACCGGACAAGAGGGACAAGGATCACGCGCAGCGTCTGAGACTCACAGCGCCCAGCTCGACGCGCTGGCTGAGTCCGATCAAGCCATGTTGGTCGATTCCATGAACCGTCTGGCACAAATTTACACCCGTGTGAATGCTGGGGCTGAGGTGTTTCCGCCTAAATTCGAATACACGGAACCCGAAGATTACAAGGAAAAAGCAGCCCTCGATAAGGAACTGAAAGACTGTGGCGTAGTATTTAAAAAAGTACATTTCGTGCGGCACTACGGCCTTTCAGAAGACGAATTTTTCATGGATTCATCATCCCCTGAAACCGCCCCTGATCAGGGCGAGGACTCGGCGGCCTTCGCTGCTCATGCCGCCGAGTCAAACTTTTCTGCTGAGCCTGACGAGTATCAGGAAGCAATAGACCAGCTTGCCAAAAAGCTTAGCAGTGAAGCCACCCAGCTCAACGAAGACTTTGTCAGTCAAATTGAAAAGGTGGTCAGCCAAGCTGAGAATCTTGAGGACATGCAGATCATGCTTTCAGAGCTGTTTGGCCAAAGCCACGACCAGAACGAGATTGAAGAGCTGATTACCAACTCCATGATCAACACCGCGCTTGCAGGCCGTGCCGCCGTGTATGGGGAAAACGATGATTAGCGTTGACGCTCTCCAGCCTGCAGCGGCTCTCAAATACTGGTCAGGCATGGTGCCTGTTACCAAAAAGGAATTTGAAAAACTGAGCGATGAGGCTAAGCGTCGGGCCTTTACCGTTTCAGGGCTGGCTAAATTGGATCAGGTGACAGCGGTTCAACAGGCCCTGACAAAATGCATGGAAGAAGGCGGAACGGTTCAGGACTTCAAGGCGCAGATCGGCGACATCATCAAGGCGCAGGGCTGGACCGGAAAGAAAGCCCACCGCATCAACAATATCTTAAGGACTAATTTGCAGTCTGCCTACATGGCCGGTCGCTATGAGCAGATGCAGAAAGCAACCAAGTTGCGGCCGTACTGGATGCTCGTTGCCGTTCAAGACAAACGTACACGGGTTACGCATCTGGCTGTGGATGGTCTTGTTTTTCCGCATGACCATCCATTCTGGCAGACATGGTACCCTCCTAACGGTTTTGCCTGCCGTTGTGTTGTTGTCACCCTTTCTGAACGTCAGGTGAAAGCGCGTGGGCTTAAGGTTGAAACAGAAATGCCGGACAGGCTGCGCGTTGTTGATCCTGAAACAGGAATGGAGACTTTCGTTACTCCGATACCCGACCGGGGATGGGCGCAGAATGTCGGCGAAAACTGGCTTGCCGGGCTGGAACCGAAAGAGGTTGAAGGCAAGGTAAAGGACTTATCCGCTACTGCCATTTGCCGCGGTGGGAATTTCGCCAAGGGCGAAACCTGTAAACCACCGCTGAGGGATTTGGACGCTAAACACATCCTTGAAGTTGCGCCGGAAGACATTCTTGGCGCTGATCTGGACAAAGACGAGCACGTGCTGGCTTTTCTGAAAGAATTCGGCCTTTCGAAACTGAACGATCAAAAGACTTTGAATGTCCATGGCTATCCGCTGGTCGTATCGCGCGGATTGTTCCTGGATAAAGTCAGCGGTGAATACAAGACCACATGGAAAGACAAAGGGCCGTACATGAAGCTGTTGGCCCGGACCATCCAGAACCCTTACGAGGTCTGGTGGAAGCCTGTGGAAGTCGGACCGCATAAGACCGTCCGCTATTCATTGCAGCTTATCAGGCCCTTTCGGTTGCCCGGCAGCAAGCAGATCGGCGGCTATGCCTCGTTTTCATTGATTGGCCGTGAATGGCTGGCAGCAACAACTTTTGCTCCGAAAGCTGGACGCTCCGAAGCTGCAATCTTGAAATATCTGGAAGCTCAACGCGGTGGGGTTCTGGTCTATCGGGAAGGAGAGAATGACTAACTCGGCCAGCCGGATCACCGAGAGCACCGCTTAACCCCTGATCCCTCCCCGGCGGGACAGTCAAGCGGAACTTCATTCTCTAAACAGAAAATAACAACCCAAGACAACGGAGTCAATACATATGGCCACTCTTAAAAATGTCGAACTCTTCCGCACCGGCACCCATACTGACAGTGCAGGCAACACCCGTACTTGGTCAATGGATGATCTTAAAAAGATCGTCAGCCAGTACGACCCGGCAAAAGAGGAAGTGCCAGCCGTGCTCGGACATCCCAAAGATACAGCCCCGGCTTATGGCTGGCTGAAAAGAATCTGGACTGAAGGCGAAAGACTGCTCGGTGACTTCCATCAAGTCGCTGATGAGTTTGTCAAAGCGATCAAGGAAGGCCGTTTTAAGAAGCGTTCTATCTCGCTGGATAAGTTTTTCCGCTTGCAGCACGTGGGTTTTCTAGGGGCGGCTCTCCCCGGCGTAACAGGACTCAAGGACATTGAATTTTCGGCAGAAGCCGAGATGGAAATATACGAATTTACAGCAACTAACGAGGGCGGAAAGCCCAAGGAGGATGACACTATGACCCTTGAACAAGCCTTGGCTGAAATTGAAAAGCTTAGGGGCGAAATCAAGAGACTGAAGAATGAAGGCCGCGACGCCGAGGCTGCCGCCAAGATTAAAGAGCTGGAAGGAAAGCTCAAGGCTGCTGAAGAAGAAGCAAGCAAGGCCAAGAACGAACTTTCCGAATACAAGAAAAAGACTGCCGACAAGGACCTTGAAGCCCGTGTTGACGCTTTGGTCGAGTCCGGCAAACTGCTGCCCGCAGACAAAGACGACACCCTCGCCTTTGCCAAATCCATGGACGGGGAAGGAGCCACAATGGACTTTTCCAAGGAAGACGGCAGCACCGAGAAGGTCAGCCCGCGTGAACGTTACTTGCGCAAGCTGGAAGGGGCTGAGGCCAATTCCATGCTGAACGAGTTTGCAAAGAACGGCTGTGGCAGTGGTGATGACGGTATTGATACCAGCGAAGTAACAAACAAAATCTAACCGCCTATAGGCAAGGAGAGAACTATGGTTATGGACGGAGTAAAAGGCCGCTTTGAGGCTGGGGGCGAACGCGCTCATACTACATCCCACCCGCCGATCATTAAGGCGGGTAAGTTTAAACCCAATATTGGGGAACTCCCCGCCGGGCAGGTGCTTCAGCGCGTTGCCAATCTGCTGGAACCGTTCACCGGAGCTGAAGGCGAAATCATGATCGGTGTGCTTGATGCCCCTCTGGATACTGCCAGCGAAACCGTGGGCGAATACGTTGTTCATGGCACTGTCAAAGATCGTCTGTTGACCAAAGACAACGGCACCGCCCTTGATACTGCCGATCATTTCAAACTGTATGAAATCGGAATTTATCCCGAATAAGGAGCAAACATGCTTGCTAATCTGAAAGGGCTTTTCAGCCCGCAGGCCGTGGCGGCAAACTTAAAGGCACTGCCCCCGATTAAGTCCACCGTCATGGACTTGCTTTTCCCCGACCGTCCTACCCATCCTTTTGCCCTAGTAGGTGTTGAAGAACTGGTGGATGTAGTCGGAACTATCCCGGTTGTTACCCGTGGCGGCAAATCTATCAACGTTGGCACAGGCAGCGCGTCAATCCTGTTCGTTGAACCTTTGCCGGTTAAGCCCTCCAAAAATATTACCGGGCAGGACCTGAACAACCTGAAGTTGTTGCTGGGAGATAAGGTTTCCCTGACCAACTACAGTAGAAACGTCACCGATTACCTGCGCAAAACAACCCGAGCTACCACTGAGGCTATTTGCTGCACAGTGCTTGATGGCACACTGAGTTGGCCCGTCAAGCTCGAAGGTGGTGGATACGAACAGTATGAAGTTCACTACGGTTCTCCGTTGACAGTTGTGCCTGATGTTAAAATAGACGCGGCCGGAGCTACTCTGGCCGATCTGGAAACCATTCTTGATGACATGGAAACAGCCATTCAGGAAGCAGGTATCGGCGGCAACGTAGAGTTCCTTGCAGGTAAGAAAGCTTGGACCCGCATCGGAAAGTTGGTGGAAGCTTTGGATAGTACTGCCGACATAGTCGTTAAGAAGACAGAAAAGGGACTGGATATTAATGGTTATCTGGTCCGCAAATGCACCGAAAGATACCGTAATCCCGAAACCGAAGACATGGTTTCCAAAATCCCTGAGCACAAGATTCTTGCCTATGCAACAGATGCCCCCGGCAAGGTCATGTATTGCGCCTTGGATAACATTGATTCCGCCCTCAAGCCTCTGCCTTTTCAGCCCGTTCCATACGAACTGGACGAAGGCACCGGTTACAAGATTGTCGGTCACTCCAAACCGCTTCCGGTGCGTAATCCTAAGACACTCTGCTGGGCAGAAGTCACCGCAAAGTAAAAAATAGTCTGAAAATTCCATTCTAAGCCAAGCGGGGCCTCATTCAATATGTTGCCCCGCTTTTTTACCCATGAACTAGTTTAAAACTAGTCCAAAACGTGAATGAGGCACACATGAACTACTGCACACGTACCGATCTGACCGACTACATCCTTGCTGACTATCTGGCGGCTGCGGACAACCAGCAGGAAGACACCGTGGATAAGGCTATCACTAATGTCTCCGCAGAAATGACCGAAGCTCTGGTCGCAGGAGGCTACACTGTAACAGCTGATGCAATCCCCGCGGCCGTAAAGCGCATATGCTCTACCATTGCCGCTTACCGCTCCATAGGTGCCATTACCTCACTGATTACCAGTGAAGCTGGTAGTGAAAATGAATTTTTGCCGCTCCAGCGTCTGGCAGAACGTGCAGATAAAGAAATGGCCCTGATCCGTAAGGGTGACTTTCCTCTTGCCCCTCCTGAAGCCAAGACAGCCCAGCCTAATGACACGGCTGTAGTCGTCACCCCGCCCAGTAAGTTTGGAGATTGTTGGAGCAAGTTCTAATGGGTGGCGTCAGTTTTAAACTCAATATGGATACGGCCATGCGTGGTCTGGACATGGCCATAGCCAAGGCCCAGCGCACCCATGAATTAACCGACGGTATAGGCGAATTTCTGGTCAGCTCTACACAGCAGCACTTTAAAGATCAGGAAGGGCCGGACGGTCCGTGGAAGCCGAGCCAGCGTGCGGAACGTGAAGGCGGACAGACTCTGGTTGATTCTTCCCGGCTGAAGAACTCCATCACCTATGAGGCCAGTCCGCAAATGGTCGTGATTGGGGTCAATGCTGTTTACGCCCGTATCCACCAGCTTGGAGGCCAAGCCGGTCGTGGTCATAAAGTAACCATTCCCGCACGGCCGTACATCTACATCACCGACGAGGATCGCGCCGAGATTAAAGCCATGGCTGTCGAACACCTCCGGTCAATGTTTGGAGCATAAGACATGAAAGATTTGATTTTCGAAACCCTGATAGCTGCGGCCATGGCCGCCGGCTTGCCTGCTGACGCTGACGGAAAGAAGCGTACCTACGAGGCACCTGTGAAAATGAAAGACGCGCTGCTGCCCAAGCCACGAATTGAGATTCAGTTGTTTAAAGCTAGCGTTAAAGCTGCCAAGCAATCAGTGAGCAAGTTTGCCACTCCCGGCAAGGAACAGGATTACCGAACTATTCGCAAGGCAATTGATCATGTGTTTCAGCCGGTGCGTCTGACTATCGTTTCAGATGATGAAAACTGGCTTAAAGATTTCGCGCATAGTTTGCACACAGGACTGCCCCGACAAGTCGCAGACAGGCATAATAACATCGTAAAAATTGATGTGGAAGCGGTTGAGTCTACCGGCGGTGGTTCCAAACTGGTCAAAGTGGCCATCAAGGAAAAGCTGACCAAGGTATTTCACTTAAGGTTTACCGGACTGATTACCAGAGACGAAGAAACCGCTTGGATCAAGGATGTTGAAATTAATGTCGCTGGTTATCAGCAAGGAGGCAAATAATGGCTAAGAAAAAGGCTGAGGAAGAAATCACACTTAAGCCAGTCACGGACTGGGCAGAAGATGCTGGTTTGAAAAAATGGCAGATGCTTGCCGTGTGCCGGTCCGAACGCTGGACCTCGGATAAACAGGTCTCTAAAGCCGAGTTTAATGCCGCTTTTGAACGGTTTGAATCTCGCGCTATGGGAGGTTAGCCATGCCCAACAATGATGTAATTGAATATCTGACAGACGGCACCAGCGGGCTTGTTCCCGGTGACGTCTCCGGCATGGCCCTCGTAGCCGGTGTATGCTCTTTGGGTGAGGTCGGCAAAGTCTACTATCTTGGCAAGAGGGTTAATCTTGCCGAAAAACTCGGATCCGGTCCTCTCGTTGACCGACTGCACGACATTTTTACCAACTGCGGTCAGGATGCATCAATTCTGGCAGTTCCTGTCGCTGGTTCTCCTGCCGGTTATATCGGTACTCTGAAGCATGTTGGTACAGGCCCTGACGCATCCACAAGCGGCTTGGCCATGGGTAACGCCGAGGTAGTGCTCAAGGTAACGGAAGCAGGCGCACCCGGAGTCGGCAAAATAGCTGTGTCCGTGGATGGCGGCAAGTTGTTCGGTGATGCGGCTGTACTGGCTGATAGCCGTCAGGTCTCCATTGACGGTCTCGGTGTTACTGTCGTGCTGGATGAAGGCGATTTGGTTAAAGACGACACATACAGTTGTGTCGTCCGTGCGGCCATCGGTCCGGTCTCTCAGATCGGCCCCGGCCCGTCAGTCACTGCCGCAGGAAACGTGACACGTGCTGCTCAGATAGTCCTCCAGATTGTAAAATCCGGTATCCGCAATGAAGGGCAGTATTGTCTGTCCACTGACGGCGGCGACAATTTCGGTCCGTACAGGACTATCCCTATTGATGGTTATATCAGCGCAGAAGATACCGGTGTAACTATCACTTGTCCTGCTGACTCCTACCAAGTCGGCACGGAATACAGCGTTAATTTGCTGGCTCCCGTGCCTTCCATCGCCAGCGTACTTAATACACTGCGCCAGCCCCTTGAATTGGTTGACCCTGAATTTGTGTATGTATGCGGGGCTTCTGATTCCGTTGATTGGGTTGCTCTCGGTGCACTGACAGACAGTCTCTGGAATGACCACCGTCCGACATTCTCAATTTGTGAAACCCGTCTGCCTCATGACGGCGAAGATTTTGACGACTGGGTGAACTCACTTAAAGCAGATCGGGCTGGAGTTGCCCACCGCTTTGTCTCTGTTTGCGCTGCATTCGGTGAAATAACCAACCGTACAGGCAAAAGTGAACTCCGAAATGCTGGAGGCCTGTTGGTCGGGCGTATTTTGGAAGTCCCTGTACAGCGCGACATCGGTCGCGTCATGGATCAGGGCATTTCTGGTCTTAAGTTACTGGATAGCTATGGTGATGGAATCCAGAGAGCCCTTGAAACAGCGGGGTTTATTACTGCTGTCAGGTATTCAGGGCTGAATTCCGCTTACTGGGGCGATGCAAGGACACTGGCTGAAGACACTTCGGATTATCGGTTTCTTGAAGTCCTCAGGGTTGTTTTCAAAGGTGTCCGACTGCTCAGAATTCAGGCTCTTAAATCATTGAAAAGTGAAGCTGGCGACCCGACACAAGGAGCTGATGCTGCTGGTCTGGCTACTTTACGAACCAATCTTGAAAACGCCTTGGACACCATGGTCAACGCCAAGCCGAAAGAATTGGCCGCTTACGACATCTCCATTCCTGACGGTCAGGATATCGCTAATAACGGTGTTGCTGTTGAAGCTGAATTTATCGGTATCCCCATTATCAAGAAGATTAAAATCTTTGCGAACTATGTATACGCCGGAAGCAGGTTTGACCCGCGGTTAAGCTCAAAGGCGGCATAAGGAGAGCTTATGGCAGACAGCGATAACGTCAATATCAACGGCAATTCTTACGACTGGGAAGGCGTGACCATCAGCGGCCCGCAGGGAGTGCTGACTGGAATATCCGAACTTAACTGGTCATCCGAAAAACCCAAAAAGGATACCTACGGCAAAGGCGCTGTGCGCAGAGGCCAGACACGTGGCAACTATTCAGCAAAGTTCGACATGGTTTTGGACCCTGACGAATATGATGACCTGATCAGTTCCTTGTCCGGTGGCATTTATGACAGTCAGTTTGATTTTGCAGTGATCATGGAGGGCAACCGCCAGCATGAAATAGTGCTGAAACAAATGACTGTTGATAGCTTAACCGACGGAGCCAAAAACGGTGACGGCGAAATAACTCAAAAATTGTCCGGCAAAGTCAAGATGATCCACAGAGACGGCAAGCCGGAATACGAGGAGAAATAAGACATGGCAGAAGAAACAAAAGGCAAATTGACCGAAAGCTCAAAGGGCAGCAAGTATAAGCCATTTACCAGCAAATATGATGATTTCGATGAAAAAGAAGTCGAGATTACTCACCACTTCCGCAAGCCCGGTCGTAAAGAACTGATCACCCTGTCCAAAGCAACCAAGGCAAAACAGTTCGATACCCTGTCCAAGGTTTTGGGACACATGGTTGACCCTAAAGAAAAAAATGAACTGCTTACAACAACCCTCGAGGAAGAGCCTATGCTGGTTTTAGCGTTTGCTGAAGCTATCATGCAGCGTTGTGGGCACGGCTCCGTAGAACTGGGAAACTAGATGAAATCAGGGCGGACTTAAACAAGCCCGTCCTGATTTATTCGGACCTGATCAAATATTATCTGCATGAACAGCCTGTCGATGGTCTGGAGGAATTCAAATATCAGGCAGCGCGGGCGCTCAACATAGAAGAAAGATTCCATAAACAGACAGCAATACACCTAAGCAAACTCTTTGGAACAGAAGGACAATAGACAGCATGGAAATTTTCGACGTTTTCGCCACTTTCGGCATACTGGACAATATAAGCGGCCCGCTAGGCGGCATTCGTCAGGGCTTCGCTCAGACTGAAGCCGCTGGCGGTCGCTTGTCCTCCGCCATGGGATCACTAACAAAATCCTTGCTACCTTTTATTGCCGCTGCTGGAATATTCCTAGCCACCCTTGCTCCTGCGGTCGGAACGGCCGCTAATTTTGAGGCTGCTATTTCCGGCGTGGGGTCTGTCTCCGGTGCGTCTGTTGTTGAAATGCAGAAGCTGGAGCAGGCCGCGCTTGACCTTGGAGCCTCGACAGCCTGGTCAGCTTCCGAAGTGGCCAGCGCAGAAAAGAGTCTGGCTATGGCCGGGTTCGAAGTGCAGGAAAACATATCCGCGCTTCCCGGTGTGCTCGATCTGGCCAGCGCTGCCCAATTTGATCTGGGTGAAACCGCAAATATTGCCTCTAATATTCTGTCCAGCTTCAGCATGGAAGCAAACCAGATGGGCAAGGTTGCGGACATCCTGACTACAACCTTCACCACTTCGAATACCACTCTTGCTTCCCTGTCCTCGACAATGGCCAATGCTGGTTCCGTGGCTGCTGCCGCTGGAGCCAGCTTGGCTGATGTTGCGGCCATGGCTGGTAAACTCGGTGATGTTGGTATTGATGCATCCGTTGCCGGCACAGGTATCAAAATTATGTTTCAGCGGTTGCAGGCCCCAACGGGCGAGGCTGCAAAAGCTCTTGATAGTTTCGGTATTGCCACCAAAGACGCGGCAGGAAACATGTTGCCGATATTTGACATCTTGGGCGATCTGGAAACAGCCATGGATGGAATGGGTACGGCAGACCGCGCGGCCTACCTGAAAAAGATTTTCGGTGATGAGGCTGTCGGCTCCATCACCGCTCTGATGACTCAGGGAATTAGCACAGTTAAAGCATACGCCGATAGCCTTGAAGTTCCCGGCACAGCCTCTGCCGTCGCAGCCAAGCAGCTCGACAACCTAAACGGAGCTGTAACGATTCTTGGTTCTGCATGGGAAGGGCTTCAGATAACAATCGGATCAATTTTCTTACCCGTTTTGACCCCGCTGGTGCGCGGGATCACCGGAGTAGTTAATATTTTCAATTTTCTGGCCGGGCATCCCTTGGGTAAGGCTCTTCTGGCTGTTTCTGCCGCAATCGCTGGAGTGGTTGTCGTAGCTGGTCTTTTTTCTGCTGCCATGTGGGGAGCCTCCATAGCGGTCGGCGCACTTAATCTTTCCTTACTGGCTAACCCCTTCGTGCTTGCTGGCGCGGCTATTGTAGGTGTCATCGTTCTGGTCAACGAATTGCTTCAAGACGTTAAGGGGTTTGCCTCCCTCGGTGATATGTGGACTGAGGTTGTAAACGCTTTCAATAACATTGGTTGGCGTACCGGACTACAATTGCTTTGGGACAGTCTTTCTGATGGCTTCAAAGGTTTTCTCGGACTTCTGGCAACTGTGGCTATTTCAGCTTTAGCAATATTTGTCAGTCCTTTTGCCGCAGTTGTTGCAGTTATCGGCGGCCTTATCGCTGGTGTTGTGGCTGCAATAGCTTGGAATTTTGACAAGATAAGCGATTTTTTCACTGGTCTGGGCAGCAGCATCCTTTCAGGCTTATCGGCTGTTTTTGATGGCATGAAGTTTATGTTTCTCAACTTCACGCCCATGGGCCTATTGATCAAACACTTTGACGAGATCGTAAACTATCTGTCATCCATTGACCTCTCCGAGTGCGGCCGCAAACTCTGGACCACATTTACCGATGGCTTGAAGTCCATGATTTCCGCCCCGGTAGAAATTGTTAAATCCGGTCTACAGGCCATCCGCAACATGTTGCCGTTCTCCGATGCCAAGACCGGACCGCTGTCTACTCTCACACTCTCCGGGCAGCGCATGATGGAAACTCTGGCCACCGGAGTCGGAGCCGGTGCCGGATCATTGACCGATGCAGTATCTAGCGCTCTTGCTGATCCTGCTGCCGCTATCAGCTCCGGCCTTGATGCCGTGGGTAATTTCCTTTTCGGTGCAGAGCCTGAATTAGCTGTTGCCGGTGGCGCTCCTGCGCCGGAAGTTTCTCCGATCACTTCCAAACAAGCTCCGAAGACTTCCACCAGCTCAAAGCGCAGTTCGTCCAAGTCCGGCGGGATCACGATTCAAAACATGACCGTAACTCTGCCTAATGTGACTGACGCAGAAGGTTTTAAGCGTGAGCTGCAAAAGCTTTTGGAGAAGTACGATGGCTAATGGTTATTTGTCATGGGAAGACGGCGCAGTCGTGCTGGGTGGTTCCGAGCTGGACGGCATTTTACAGAACCTTTCTGTGCGCGGGGCGGTTTTGTTTGACCGGGCCGAACAAGATGGACTCAGCGGTAAAACCAAAATCCCCATGGGGTGGGAAGACGCTGACATCACCCTAGTTCTGCTGCTCGAAACTAATGAAGCTGCTGATTGCTACGACCGTCTGGAAGAATTGGACGCTCTGTTTAAGGGGCAGGACAGTAACGGCAATCCGCTGATCTTGGACGTGCGTAACCGTCATTGCCAAGCTCGGCATATTAACCAGGTCGTTTTTTCCGGTTTGGATTCTCAGGAGAACAACAAAGACGATGCCATCATAGCCTCGCTTGCTTTCTCTGAGCACCGCCCGGCAACGGTGGACACTGAAGAACGTGTTGTCGCTTCCGGCAAGGCTGCCCCGGCAATCAATGCTTCCGAGGAGTCCCGCTAATGCAGATTAACGGTGTACGCACTCATATTATGATCGGCGGAATTGAAATCTTGCGCTGCCCCCGGTTGGCCATCATGTCCCGTCGTGGTGCCCCCATGTGGACATTTGAGATTACCTTGCCCGATCCTATGGGCAAGATCGGCCGCGCGGTACGGCTCGGCGATGCGGTTAACATGGCCATCGGCTACCGCGATAAAGAGCCGGTACTGTGGGCCGGAACCGCGAAGGCCATGCGACCGGGCAACAAAGATCAGCTCATAGTCTCAGGCGTTGGCCGTGATGACGAGCAGCTTAACACCGTGACTGTCTGCCAGAGCTGGGAGAACGAAACACCTGAAGCAATAGTTCGCTATGCCGCAGGCCTGACCGGATTGCCCATTGCTCGCATTGATTCTCCCGGCGTGATTTTTCCACGGTTTGTTTCTTCGACCGTTCCCGTTTGGCAGTTGTCCAGACAAGCAACCGAGTCCTGCCAGCGCGGTTTCAATATCGACATGTCCAGATGGAAAATGTGGCTCGGTCCTGACGGTATCCACTGGGGAGATCATGACCAGCCCGGAACTATACCGACCATAGCGACCGGCGCAGGACTGCTTACGCACCTTCCGGCAGACAACCCCGCGGCACTCTCCAAGGTGGAAACATTTCTGCTTCCTGACCTCATGCACTCCCGTGTTTTCGGCCTGATCGACAACAAGCGCGGCATCAATGACAGCTTCCGCGCTTTGGATGTAACGCACCTGATCGAAAACACCTCAGCGCGGACCCATATCAGCTATGGAGTGGAATATGAGTACTGATGTGCTGTCACTCTTGAAGCGCGTTGTTGAATTGGCCATGCCGAATTTGCGCGCATACTACCGCATCACCCGCAAGGCCAAGGTTGTGGCCACATATGCGAGTGACGGTAAATACTGGGCAGACGTGCAGCCGCTTCGCAATGACGATTCTGTAGACGAAAACGAGCCAGTTATACCAAAAGTAGAGATCCCGATAATGTGGGCCGGTCCCCTGCGCGGGGTGGTTTGTCCGCCGCTGCCCGGCACGTACTGCGACATTACCTATTATGACGGCGATCCGGATTACCCGCGTATTTCAAATTTCCGCTGGCACGTATCCCAAGCGCCTGAGTGCGAAGTGGATGCATTTATCATTCAGCAGACTCCCGGCGTACATATCAAAATTGATGCTGAGAGCAATATTATCCACTTCACCCCGGCCAACAGGATCAGCGAGATCGGCAGCGATCGCACCAGCAAAATCGGGGACAACCAAGTTGAGAATGTCGGCAAAAACAACACGCGCTTGGTTGGTGACGATGAGACTATCACCGTCAGCCAGAACAAGACCGAAAACGTTGAACAACATCGTGTTTCCAACATAACCGGCGATGATGAAACTAACGCTGCAAACTGGACAGTCGAGGTAAGCGGGACAGCTCTGGTAAAGGCCGAACACATCAAAATGCAGGCTGAGCAAATTACCCGTCAGGGCAATGAAACCACAACCGGCACTGATGGAGAGATCGGCACATCTAAAGAACGCACCCATCGCACTCACGAAGGCAGCTACACTTTAAACGGCAACCAACACATTGAAGGTGATCTTCATGTCACCGGCAACATTTACGCCGGAAGCAGAACAGGGAGCACAGTATGATTGCTGATGTTTATGGTCAGGACATAAAGCTTGATGCTGATCTGCAAGCCGTAGTTGCTGCCAATGGCGAATTGGTTCTCACTGACGGACCGGATACCGGAGTGCAGGATATTAAGCTGGCCCTGTTTACGTATTTGAAAACGCTCTTTTACGACATCGAGCACGGCAGCACCATCCTTGACTGGATTAAAGACGAATCTACCAGCGAGACTCGCAGCGCGTTCTGTGTTGAGGTTAAGCGCTGCATCCATACTGATCCGCGCGTGGTTCCCATGTCTGCCAAATGCCAAATTACCAGCTGGGATCACACTGGAATTATCGCCGCTGCGAGCTGGCGTTTTATTGACGTAACCCATCCGTTCAACCTTGTTTTTGAAGTTGGCGCGGACGGACGAATTGAAGAGGTGAAGGCTGATGTCAATCCCCGTTAAAAAGTCACTCGCAGATGTCCGCGAAATGATTTTTCAGCGCATTGAGGAAGTGCAGGACGAGTACGCCGCTAAAGGTTGGCTACCTAACCGTCTGAACCTGAATAAAGGCGTCATCCGTGGCTTGATAGAAGTCTTCGCTTTCAGTCTTTACCAGCTGTATGTGCTGCTGAGTGTTATTCTGGCTAATGCATTCCCCAAGACTGCGACCGGCGATTGGTCCGATCTGCATGCCAATCAGGTGGAGTTGACCCGCAAAGGTGCAACCAAGGTCAGTGGGAGTGTTATTTTTAGCGGTGAGGAGTCCGGCAATATCAAAATACCTGCTGGCAGAATTATTAAGACCTCACCGGACGGTACCGGAGCTGTTTACCGCTTCATCACCACTGAGGATGCAATTATGCCTGATGGCCAGACCAGCGTGACCGTGCCGGTGGAAGCTGAAGAGTATGGACGTGGGGCTAATGCCGCGCCTGGTCAGATTAATGAAATTTCTACCTCCATCCCCAAAGTTACGGCAGTTACTAATGGTTCGGATTGGATGGCCAGCGAAGGAGCAGACGAGGAAACCGACTCCCAGCTCGGAACTCGTTATGTACTTCGCTGGCTCGAAAAGAACGGCTGCACCAAATACGCCTACGAAAGCTGGGCCATGTCAGTTCCCGGTGTAATTGCGGTAACGGTCCTCGACCAGCACCCACGCGGTCAAGGCACTGTGGACGTTGTTGTTAAAGGCTCCAATGGTATTCCCACTGACGAACTTCTTAATAAAGTTCGCATGGCCATAGCTGAAAATTTCCCGGTCAATGATGACTGGATTGCCAAAGGCCCGACCGCAATCGGCGTCGCGATCCGCGCGGAGCTGGTCATCGTCTCCGGTTCCCCGGATGCAATCATTGCCGAGGTAGAAAACAGGGTTCGCGCTCTTTTTACCGACCCCACAACCGTGTCAGGCATAAGCCCGCTTCAGATCGGCGAAGACCTGACCATGGACCGCCTCGTGTCTACCATCATGGCCGTGCCGGGCGTGAAATCCATAACTTGGGAAGCTCCGATCGCTGACACACTGGTTGCTGCTGACGCGCTGGCCGTGCTTCAGAACCTAGCATTCACTACTAAATGGGCAGAGGCTGCATAATGGATTTTCGCGATTACATTTTTAAAACTCTGCGCTGGTCGCTTTGCCTGCGTCCCGGTCCTATTGCGGCCGTGGTGCATGGCCTGGCGCGGGTATTTAATGATGTTGTCGGCGATATGTACTGGCTCCGCGACCAGATGAACCCGGCAACCTGCGAATTGCTGTTTCTGGAACCTCTGGCCGAGTCCCGCGGGATTACCCGCCATCGCCTTGAAGTTGACGACGATCTGTTCAGACAGCGCGTGGTCAAAGCCTTTGCATGGCAGTTACTCGGCGGCAAGTCTCAGGGCATGCCCAAGCTGCTCAAGCATTTTGGTTACGATGTCGACGAACCGGTTAATGTTCGGGCTGAGGATGAGGCGCGGTGGGCTGAATTTAGGATTGAATTGGATTCGCCGCCAGCTATTACCCAGAACGACTATGAATTACTTCTCTGGTCAACAAATGAGGCAAAGCCTGGACGATCAAAACTTGAGTCTGTTCGTTTTCGCTCCGTTCTCAAAAAGGAACTATACCACGGCGGCAAAATCCGCACTGGAGATGTTCAACACATACCGCACCGCTTCGGAATAAGTGCCGCGCCTATCCAGACCTATGTAGGGGTTGGCATCCGGCAGGCGGACATCGTCAATATTGGTATCAGGGATTCTAAAATTAATATCGAACCTGTTGAGCTGTATACTGGCATTGCCATGCAGCAGGTCGACATAACCACAATACCCATCAGGGAGAACTGATATGGCAAATTTTGAAGGCACTGTTCCTACTAAACAGGGGCTGAATTTGATCGGTAAGGTCGGAACCGGGGTAAAACTCAATTTCACTCGTGTCGCTGTCGGTTCCGGTGTATGGAGTCCCGAACAGGTTGCAAAACCTGCCGCAATGACCGGACTGATTAAAGAGGAAATGACCCTCGCAATCAGCCCGGAATCAATCAAGGCAAAAGAACAGCCGGAAGGAGACGAGCCTGTAGGCTGCTACTCCATGCGGGTGATGCTTACCAACAGCGGATTGGCTTCTGGCTTCGCGCTCCGTGAGATAGGCATTTATGCCACTGACCCTGATCTGGGTGAAATCCTGTACGCTGTGGATTATGCTGGAGACTTGTACGATTACATTCCGGCTTTGCCTGCCAATGCCGCGCCGCTGGAAAAGATCTTTAACCTTGATTTCCTCACCGGAACAGCCAAGCAGATTCTTGTCAATCAGTCGCCTGTGCTGCTGGCTACCGTAGACGACATCGGCGACCACAATACCGACCCTGAGGCACACCCCGATCTGCTGGATCGCCTCGCCACCGGAATCCCGGAAATTCTGACCCCGGCAGATGGTGATGAGGTCGGCGAAACTCCGCTGTTTACGTTCCGTCCATTCAGCGCAACCATAGCTAATACTGCTGAGGATGCAATTCAACTACAGGTCGATCTGGTGTCGGGCAATTTTGGTGCCCCTATCCATGATACTGGCTGGCTGACAACTATTGACGCTGGATATGAATTACCTGCTACATTGTTGGTTGCGGGGCAGAACATTTATAAATCCAGAGTGCGCCGCAGGCTGACTAACGGGTTGATTTCCCCGTGGTCTGATATTCCGACCATGACCACCAAATTAGTATTTGATTATGTAGACCGCGCTAAAAACGTATCACCCAGCCCTGACGCAACCGGGGTTGGAGAATGCCCTACATTTGTGGGTAACGCATTTTCCGTGAGCGGTGATACTGCCGATACTCATGAGGCGACTAGGGGATTTATTTTGAAATCCGGCGTTGTCTTGTATGAAACAGGTGATCTGGGGCCTGTTACCCAGTTTACTCCCCCTCCCGGCTATAATCAGGTTTCCGGGGAATACGAATGGCAGATTCAGTACAAAGGCGCAATTCTCGGTTGGGGTGAAAAATCTGCTCCCACCAGATACTACACCGCCGCCGCATTCATCACCGGTGATGAGGCGGTCTCATTCGATTCGTGGAACGATTACGACAACGCATCAGCCGCAGGTGTTGCTCTGGCTGACGATGCAGCGCTGTATAGCAACGGAGTGGATCAGGATACAGACGATGGGGACTGGACCAGTATTCAGAGCCGGATGAAAATCCGTGGCGGTGTGGATATTAATCTGAAATCGGATACCACTGCCACTGAACTGGTCGCCTCGGATGAACTGACTGCAGGTATGCAGGTAGCCCTCGCCGGGGGGATTATTACTCTGGGGGATGTTACAGAATCATCTATTGATGAGTGGAATCAATTCACTGATATCAGTCCTGCTGATTGGAACAACAAACTCATTGCTGGTAACAAACACCATAGAGAGTTGTATGCACATGTTTTTAACAGTACAGCGGACCTCAATCTCTATAAATCCATCGACAATGGAGTAACGTGGTCAGTCGTTTACACATTCACCAGTGCGGATGTGTCGATACAGAGAGTAGCTGTAATTGATCTGGGTTACATTGTGGTGGCGACATCTGAAAAAGTTTGGATATCAAATGATAACGGAGAAACGTTCACCTGTTTGTGTTCTAGCACTCCATGGTCGTCGACAACTACATTAAACCACATGCAGGTGTCTGCCGATGGTCACTATATATATGTAGGAACAAACAATTCTGGCATATATTACAGCAATGACCATGGTGCTACATTTCAGCCAGCTGGGATTTCCCTATCTATACATAACAATACTGGCCTGATTCTGAATTCTGGTCGGTACGTTACACCCGGTTCCAATACCAGCGATCAAATAGCGTACACTGATAATCATGGTGAAACATGGACGAAACTAACTGATGTCGGCCTTAGTGGTAACAATGATCTTGTATCGATGGCGGAACACACTGAATCAGGGCTAATTTTTGTTGGTGGGTATCCCCACATCTACGCATCGACAGACGGAGGCTTGACTTGGTTCATATGGTTCAACGGGATTACGGACTTAGAAGATATTAGTTATATATATTATATACGTTTAATAGGCGACTACATATATGCTTCTACAGGAACTGGTGGTGATATCGTTGGGTTAATGAGAATTAATGTTTATACAAAAGAGGCTGTTGCTGTCAGTAACTCAGGTCGCGTTGCTTATGGACTAAACTATAATGGTGAAGTGCTGGTTCAGAGTAGTTTTTATAGTGCTGGCGGTTATGTAACAGATTCAATTTGTACATCAGCGATATCGGGGCCTCTGTACTCCGCAGATATATCAGCTGCCGGACTTACCGAAGCCCCGACACGCGCTTGTTTTCTGCCCCAGCTCCTCGCCGCAACCGGCGCGGAATCTACCGCATTCACCACTGACGATTTCAGCGAAATTGATATTGATACAGCAACCCTCGGCACTGATACCGATGAGGATCGGCCCGACTTCATGCTGCTGACCTCAGCCAAAACCACTCCGGCCAGCACATTCCGCCGGGTGGCTATCGGCGTTAGCGGGCTGAGTGAGGACAGCGAGTGCAGAATTGCAGAAACCCAGTGCGATACCTGGATGGAGGGCTAAACCATGAGTTTTGACATTAATAATCTGACTGCGGAACAGGAGGACCTGCTGGCCGAGAAATTGCTCGGCAGGCTGGTCAAAAAAATGAGGAACCGGGATACGGTAATCATCCCCGGAGACAAAAAATCTACCAACGCAAACCTGCGTATCGTTGACAGCGGCATGATTTCCAACGAGACGCGCACGGCTCTGGCTGAGGCCATGGCGGCGACCAACGAGGCAACCACTATTGCTGAACTGAGAGAGGCCGTGGTTGATTATCAGGCTGCGGTGAATAAGGTTTTGTTGGGAGGGTGAGGAGTGAGCGAGGTAATGGTAAAACGGTAAACGCTAACCGAAAACGCCATATAACGGCATTTTAAATCTTTTTTGATGTCTGGTTAGGCAAAAACCATAAAGAACGCTCTAAATCGATCTTTGAAAATTAAATACTGACCATAAAAGACTAGCAGCCCGGCACAATGCCGGGCTGCTGGAGTACAGTTTGGAGTAGGTCGGGGATCATGACTCCCCAACCGAAGCGATGTTGACGCATCGCCCCACGGCCCTACGCGCGGAAATCAGCCGCACGCAGAGATAACCCGCCACTCCGTAACTTGATCAAGTCGGATAGCTGTTTACCACTTGGGCCAGACATAGACAATCGAAATGAGAAAAAACGAATTCAGATGCGGAACATGTAAAAGGCTGCTGGCCATCGGCACAGGCAACCTTTCAATTAAATGCCCCAGATGTGGGGCAATGAATCACCTGAGAGCCACGAGCACCAAAGAAGAAAGCCATAGAGCCTCGTTAGGAGTACCTAATGAAGGTAGGCAGCCTATTCAGCGGAGTCGGTCTAACTGACTTCGGTCTGGAACTGGCCGGGTTCGAGCACGCCTGGTTCTGCGAGATAGAACCATACGCACAAGACATACTCGCCAAGAGATGGCCCGGAAGAACAATCTATAAGGATATAAAGGAGCTTGATGGAAATGAAGTTGAAAAAGTCGACCTGCTCTCAGGTGGGTTCCCATGTCAGGACGTCTCCTGCGGCGGCAAGCGCAAAGGGATCACGAAAGAAACCCGCTCTGGACTCTGGTACGAATATGCCCGTATTATTCGCCAAGTTCAGCCGAAATACGTACTCATTGAGAATGTACCCGGACTCCGTTCCAAAGGGTTTGAAATTGTCCTCAAAGAGCTAGCCGCGATCGGGTATGATGCTGAATGGATCGTGTTATCTGCTGCCCAGTTTGGTGCGCCGCATCTCCGTGAAAGGCTGTTCATTGTTGCCTACCCCCACAGTGCAGGGGATGACGACCCAACTGGCCCACGGCGGATATTTACGGAAGAACGAATCAATGCGCACGACTTCCAACTTGATTCCGAGGCTTGCTGGAATAATATACAAGTTAACCGGACCTCGCCCGAAAGCATTTGCGAAGCATATCCCGGACCCGTCATTCATCGAATGGATGATGGGCATACCGACTGGCTGGACCGACTCAAAGCACTCGGCAACGGCATCACACCACAGCAAGCGCATTTTGTCGGCAGTTTGATCATGGATCACAGTTTTAACATGTTGAATTTGCTGAAGAATTAAGCAGGTTAGTCAATATGCTGAAATAATTGAATAAATCAAAGAAAACGTTCCAACAAAAAAGGCCGGATGATCCGGCCTTTACAATTTGCGTTCCAGCTATGCAAAATATGCAAGGTTTAATTCTCAAGTTGAATGTCCGAAATTCTCAGGTAGGATGTCCGCTTACAATAGGGTCAACAAAGGTTGACCGTTCGGTTGACCGTCCATAAAAAAAGGGTCTAGGAATTACTCCTAAACCCTTGAATTTACTGGTAGGCACGAGCAGCTTTGAACTGCTGACCTCTTGCGTGTCAAGCAAGCGCTCTCCCCCTGAGCTACGCGCCTATTTTTGTGTCAACTCGGTGTCGACGAAGAAGGTTCTACGTAAGAGGGGCTTCCCTGTCAAGCAGGTTTTTTATGTTTTTGCGTGATTCTGTTTCTTTTTCATAATAATCAGATGGTTGAGGACCTGATTGTGCGGACATACTGTCCGGTTTTAGCCTAAAATCAAACGTTAATTTTATTTTTATCAGGAAGATATTTGCCTGTTTAGGCTTTTCTAAGAGATTGCTCTCTGATAGTAAGTTTTTTATGAGTGGGCAGAGTAAAGAACAGATTTATAAGATCGGTCAGGCGGCTAAGCTTGTGGGCCTTAAATCGTATGTGTTACGGTTTTGGGAGGGAGAGTTTGAGCAGTTGGAACCGATCCGCACTGATTCCGGACAGCGTTTGTACACTGGTGATCATATTGCGCTGATCAAAAGGATAAAGACCCTTTTGCATGACGAAGGGTTGACCATAGAAGGAGCCCGCAAAAGGCTCGATTCTCCAGAGGATGACCTCGTTCAGGGGGGGCAGGACTCTGCTGGGGCTGTTCATGATCCGTTAGCGCAATTGCCCCTTTTTAGCCGTGAAGCTGACGCAAACGGATTGGATAAGGTCTTTTTGCAGGAAATCCACGCGGAACTGCTGGCTATAAAAGATTTGTTGGGCTGATAACATACTATTTTTGAAGTAAAAAAGGGAAGGATCGTTACGTTCGATCCTTCCCTTTTTTATTAGAATGATTGGTTCTTACTGCAGTGGGAATTTTCGGGTGTCCCTTGAGTGCAGGTAGAGGCAGAAAGCCGCAAAAGCCGCAAGGAATCCGGGTAACATGGGTTCCCACGGAATTTTATGAAAAACAGGAATGACCATGGACGCTCCGTAAAGAGTGGCGAAGCAGGCTACGAACGAGAGGTAAAAAGATCTTGAAAGCGCCCCCGCTGCAGCAATGGCTATCCCGGTCCAGAAAATTTTTTCCGGCACTATGTACGGGTTCATGGTGTACACTTTCCATGAAATCAGCATGGTCCCGCCCGCAATCATGGCTTCAAGTATCGGTGAATATTTATTTTGATCCAGCATGTACATTACAGATCGTGGCAAAAGGAAACAGGAATAGACACAAAGCCCGAGTGTAAGGGGAAAAATATAAAAGAAGGCTTCTGTCATATAAGCCGGGTTGGGATCGGGGTTGAGCATGTTGGGCAGAAAACCCTGATAATGTGCGTAAAATAAGAAGGCCCCGGCAAGCACGGCTATGCTCGGCCAGAGGATGGTCCCGGAAACTTTCCTGTGGGGCTTGAGTTTGAACTTTCTGGCAATAATGAGTGGGATTATTCCACCGAATACAGCCATATGTCCAAGGCAGAAATAGAGCAGGGTCGTATCAGCCATCTTGCGGGCAAACCGGTAACCGACCATTTTGGGCCATTCGGAGCCTATATAACTGTCCAGAAAACCCGGCAGTTTGACCATTGTAATCAGATATAATGCGTAGGCGGCTAAGCTCACCAGAAGTAAAGACCACTTATTTTTCATGCAGATTTTTTGCCTTATTCCGGGACTCTTGGCAAATCCTTTTGGCTGTTTACAGCTAAAAGCAGAATAATTCAGTCAGGAGGTTCTAGGATTTTCTGGTTTTATAGTTTGATTTTCTGCCGGGAGAAGATATATTTATAAATGTATTTACTGACTAATGAGTTCTCGCTTTCGGGCGTTTTTTTATATCACTGTTCATAGCCAATGTTGAACGGAGTGTATTCTAATGAGTAAAGTTGCTAAAATTATCCTTGGAGCAGTGTCCGCACTGGTACTGGTCGTAGGGGTGGCGATGGTTCTGGCCGTAGTCCTGATAAACCCAAATGATTACAAAGGTAAAATCGCGGACGCCGTTCGTGATAAAACTGGACGTGAACTTGTTTTTGACGGCGATCTTGAGCTTTCGGTGTTTCCGTGGATTGGGGTCAGGACCGGAGGTATTTCTCTTTCCAATGCTCCGGGCTTTTCCGAAAAAAATATGTTCAGCCTTAAGTCCGCTGACGTAAGTCTGAAGCTGCTGCCTCTGATCACCGGAAAGATTGAATTGCGCAATGTTGATGTTGCTGATTTGCAGCTGTTTTTGATGCGTAATAAAAATGGGGTTACCAACTGGGATGATCTTGCCGGAAAAGAAAAGAGCAAAAAGGGTGAACAGAAAGAGGAGAAGCAGGCTTCGTCCGGCCAGCCCGAGTTGAATCTTTCAGTGGGCGGGGTCAATGTTCAAAATGCCCGCGTTGTCTGGGATGACCGCAAGGAAAATGTTCGGCAGGCCGTGGATGACTGCGACATAGTCGTTGAAGGATTCTCTCCGGGCAGTCCGTTTGATTTTAATGTGCATGTTGCCCTTTCCTCCACCAAGCCTGAGATAAAGGCGGATATCACTACAACCGGTAAAGCTTCAATCTCGGCCGATTTCAAACAGCTTGGCGTAAAAGGGCTCAGCGTAGTTGTTGATGCTTCCGGTAAGGCTGTCCCCGGCGGCAAAGGGAAGGTTACGCTTACTGGTGACGCTGCTGTTGATATGCTTAAGGGGGGCGCAGATATTGTCGGGCTGGTTCTTGAAGCATACGGCGTGAGGGCCGAGGGATCGCTTGCCGCAACAGGGCTGAATTCCAAGTCTCAGAGTTTTTCCGGTGACATGAGCATTCCCGGTTTTAATTTGAAGGAAACTCTGGAGAAAATGGGCATGGGAATTAAAACTGCGGACAGCAAGGCCCTTACCTCCGTAGGGATGAGCTTCAACTATGCAGGAACCCCCAAGTCAGTCGAGATTAAGGATTTACAGGTTAATCTTGATGAAACGTCTATCAAAGGACTTTTTTCAATTGCAAATCCTGATAGACCCAACATAGTAGCCCAATTGGGTATTGATAAGATCAATGTGGACAGTTATCTGCCTCCTGCCGGAGAAAAAAAGGCTGAGACCACGGATAAAAAAAGTACTGAAAAGAAAGCGGAAGAGGGTAAAGAGGAGCTTGTTCCTGTGGAACAGCTGCGTAAGCTGACCCTCAAGGCGGACCTGAATATAAAACACCTGATCGCCAAGAAGGCTAATATAACCGATATCGTTGTCCGTGCACGGGCTAAAGACGGAGTGCTGACAGTGAAACCGGCATCTTTCAACCTTGCAAAGGGTGCTTTCACTTCCGCGGCTGTTGTTGATGTGCGCGGAAAGCTCCCGGTGATGTCGGTTACCGCCGGATTGACCGGGTTGGATGGAGCCGATCTCTCCCATCAGATGACCGGAGAGGATAAGTTCTCCGGGATGATGAGTTTTAATAGCGGACTGAAAACCAGTGGTAATGACATGAAGACCGTGTATGCAAACCTGAACGGTAATCTCGGGTTCAAGGTGCTGGACGGTTATGTGTCCGGTTTTGATATTCTTTATCTTGCAGGGGATGCCTTCTCAGTCCTGACCGGCGGTGTTTTCGGTAAAAGAGATAGTAAACGGACCGAATTCGGCGAAGTATCTGCCACTGCGGATATAAAAAACGGTATTGCAGATAACCGTGATTTGTTGCTGAAATCACCTCTGCTCCGTGCTTCAGGAGCCGGGAAGGTTGACTTGAATATCATGCAAATAGACTACGCTCTGGATGCGAAGGTTGTTGGAACCCTTGAAGGACAGGGCGGCAAGGGGATGGATGATCTTATAGGGCTGACTGTTCCCATGACAATTAAAGGTGATGTCACAGATCCTTCCGTTATGGTTGATCTGCCTCGGTTCGCAGCTATTCTGGCCAAGTCCGGATTCAAGGTTGCGGGTAGCGTGATTGAAGGGGTGGGCGATGTTCTGGAAGGCATCGGTAATACCTTCAGCGGCAAGAAAAAGTCCGGTTCAGAAGAGGATACTAAGAAGAATCCGGTTCAGGAACTTGGCGGGGCTATTAAAAAATTGTTTTAACCTAGATACTTATTGATTGGTAATTCTATAGAGCGGGACGCCTTTACTTAAAGGCGTCCCTTTTCTTTTTTTAACTGACAGGATCTGGCAGAAGTTGTCAGTTATGAGGTGTAGTCTATATCCAATTAAGTATAAATATATGGAGTTGTAGAATGAGGGAGAATGTACTTTATGATGTTTTGGTTCGAGAAATGAACCATGTGAAATCCGGGATGAAATGCCCGGAAAAGGCCGCTCTGTGCGTAATGGATGAATTTGCCCACGAAAGCGTTTATGTTTCAACTAGATTTCTTAAACATGCCGGGTTGGCAGTAAAGGTTGCCGGACTAAAGGAGTATGGAGTTGAAACCTGTGATATTGCTGAACGGCTGGGGATCAGTAAGAGGCATGTGCGCAGGCTTTATGCCTCAATGAAAAACTGATGGAATTTTCCTGAAAGGAGGGGAAATTAAAAACGGCAGGCAAACCTTTAGGGATTTACCTGCCGTTTTTATTTTTATTTGGTCCAGTCGAGGATTACTTTGCCGGACTGTCCGCTGCGCATCACATCAAAACCTTTCTGGAAGTCATCTATTTTGAAGTGGTGGGTGATAGCGGGAGTTACGTCAAGGCTGGATTGGAGCATGGAAGCCATTTTGTACCATGTTTCAAACATTTCGCGGCCATAAATACCTTTGAGTTTCAGGCCCTTGAAAACAACCTGATTCCAGTTGATGGCTGTGTTATCGGGCAGTATGCCAAGCAGGGCAATGTTGCCGCCGTGATTCATTTTATCCAGCATTTCGCTGAAGGCGACCGGGCTACCGGACATTTCAAGACCGACGTCAAATCCTTCGGTCATGCCCAGTTCGGCCATAACTTCTTCGAGTTTTTCCTTGCCGACATTTACGGTGCGGGTGGCACCCATTTTCCCGGCAAGGTCAAGACGGTAGTCATTGAGGTCGGTAATGACAATATGCCGTGCTCCGGCGTGGCGGGCGATGGCTACGGCCATCATGCCGATGGGTCCTGCTCCGGTGATGAGTACGTCTTCCCCTACGAGATCAAAGGAAAGGGCGGTGTGGGCCGCATTTCCGAGAGGATCGAGGATGGAAGCCACATCATCTGTGATTGCGTCGTTGAGCTTAAATACGTTGGCTGCAGGAACGCAGACATATTCGGCAAAGCAGCCGGGGCGGTTTACACCCACACCGATGGTGTTGCGGCAGAGGTGGCGTTTGCCCGCGCGGCAGTTGCGGCAATGGCCGCAGGTCACATGACCTTCTGCGGAAACGCGGTCACCTAAGGCCAGTCCCTGAACTTCGCCACCCATATTCTCAATGGTACCGACAAATTCATGTCCTACGACCATAGGTACGGGAATAGTCTGCTGGGCCCAGCTGTCCCAGTTGTATATGTGGATGTCTGTTCCGCAAATGGCAGTCTTTTTGACTTTGATCAGGACATCGTTGTGTCCGCATTGAGGCACTGGAACCTCTTCCATCCAAATGCCTTCTTCGGCTTTGCTCTTTACGAGGGCTTTCATTGTGTTCATTGTATTGTGCCTTCTTCTCTATTTAATGATCTTGAGTTCGCGACCGACTTTAATGAATGCGTCAACCGCTTTGTTTACCTGCTCCGGTGTGTGTGCGGCGGACATCTGGGTCCTGATACGGGCCTGTCCGCGGGGAACTACCGGGAAGCTGAATCCGATGACATAAATGCCTTCTTTGAGTAGCCCTGCTGCCATTTTCTGAGCCAGAACTGCGTCGCCGAGCATTACCGGGATAATGGGATGGTTGCCGGGTACGAGATCGAATCCGGCTTCTTCCATGCGTGTGCGGAAGATGCGGCTGTTCTCATTGAGCCGTTCACGAAGTTCCGGCTTTTCATCGATCATATTCAGAACCGCTATGGAAGTGGCGGCAATGACCGGGGCAAGGGTGTTTGAAAAAAGATAGGGACGGGATCTCTGGCGCAGCCATGCAATAATTTCCTTGCGTCCGGAAGTGTAACCGCCGGAAGCTCCGCCAAGGGCTTTGCCCAGAGTTCCTGTTATAATGTCTACACGGTCCAGCACACCGCAGTATTCCGGTGTGCCGCGTCCGTTTTCACCAATGAAGCCCACTGCATGGGAGTCGTCAACCATGACCAGTGCTTCGTATTTGTCGGCCAGATCGCATATGGATTTGAGATCGGCGATAATGCCGTCCATGGAAAAAACGCCGTCAGTGACGATCAGTTTATAGCGGCAGCCTTCTGCTGCTTTAAGCTGCTCTTCAAGGTCAGCCATGTCGTTGTTTTTGTAGCGGAAGCGTTGTGCCTTGCAGAGACGTACTCCATCGATGATGGATGCATGGTTAAGCGCGTCGCTGATAACTGCGTCTTCGTTGGTGAGTATGGTTTCAAAAAGGCCGCCGTTGGCGTCAAAGCAGGAGCTGTAGAGAATGGTGTCTTCGGTTTTGAGAAATTCACTGATTTTTTCTTCCAGCGCTTTGTGGACATCCTGTGTTCCGCAGATGAAGCGCACTGACGAAAGTCCGAATCCATATTTATCGAGGGCTTTCTTGCCTGTTTCGATAAGCTCGGGGTTGTTTGCCAATCCCAGATAGTTATTAGCGCAGAAATTGAGTACTTCCTGACCGCCCTTAACCGAAATAAGGGCTTGTTGCTGGGATGTGATAATTCTTTCATCTTTGTAAAGGCCGTTGACTTTCAACTCTTCGGTCTGGGCTGAAAGTGCCTGAAGTAAATTATTTTTCATATACGTTTCTCCCTTCCGTAAACGGTGTTGCTACGCGTTATTTAAAAATCAACATGGTTAATTGTGTCAAGCAAAATTTTAATAATAAATTTTATGTAAAAATTAAAAAATAACTTTATTTTTTAAAGAGAACTCATTTTAATATAATATTGACGGAATTGTTATTTTTCTCCTATGTATGTTTCGTTAAATGATAAAAATTGAATTTATTTTAAGTAAAGGAGATTTCAGGTGAAAGAGCGTCCTCTGGTACTCGATGATGTAGATCGTAAAATTATTGAAGAATTGCAACGTAATGGCCGCGAGTCGTATAAGAATATCGCTCGTAAACTGGGTGTTTCCGATGGTACAGTGCGCTTGCGTACAGAGCGTATGATCAAAAATGACTATTTGAGAATTACAGCTTCCGTAAATCCGCTTTATTTTGAAAACAGCCTTATTGCCATGGTCGGTATAAACCTTGAAGAAAGAGCTAATCCTGAAATGATGGATAAGATTTCCAAGGTGCCTGGTGTGCAGTCTGTAATGAATGTTTCCGGTCGTTTTGACTTGCTTGTAGAGGTTTTTGTCTCTTCCAGGAATGCTTTCCGCCAGTTTCTTGTTGATGACCTTTCCGGAGTCGGCGGAATCAAATCCACCGAAACTTTCATGTTTCTGGAAGCAGTCAACAAATGGGCGGAACACAGGGAGTAGCATACGGCTGCTCCTTTTTAGGGTTTTAGAAATCTGATATTGCCGTTTTTGTAAGGATTGGTTTTTATCTGCCCGTTCGGGCACACTCCGCAGAACGAAGGATCTCTGCAGTCCGATTTTTGGGAGGGTCTGTCTCTGCGCTGCTGGATGAGTTGTATTATCTGTCTGCTTTTGCGGAGGAACATTTCGTCAACTCCAGGATGTGTTCGTGCCGGTGTCGGCAAGCTTTGTCGGTTACACTCAGCTGTTCATAGTCAACTGTTTCTTCTTCCTGCCTTTTTCCGTTTGCCTTGATCGCAGTGAAGCTTTGCTGCAGGTCTTTAATCCTGTGCGACCGTAACTCTCCCGCTGATTTACCTCGTCACTTTTCGGTATTGATGATATTCTTTGAGCTGTCAGGTCGGTGCCGCCGATACTGTTTGTTGTGTGGTCTGTTTGTTGAAGTTTCTTTTGCAGCCCTAATCTTCCGGATAATATTATGATTCATTATAAAAGAATCTTTTATCCTGCAGCAATTTATGTCAATATACGTTAAAGTGTGCGTTCTTAAAACTGTTTTTCTTTTATTCAGTTGATCTTCTATCGGTGGGGAATATGGCCAAGTTTTTTAGAATACGAAAGGGACAGGTCCTTCCATACAAGCTCCTTGTCTACATCTTAATCTGCAGCTCCTTTTTTACCGTTCTTGGAACAAGCCTTCAACTATATATGGAGTATCGCAGTGATGTTAGCGATATCAAAAAGGGATTCGGGCAGATTGAGCATAGTTACGTAAACACCATTGCAGCCAGTCTTTGGGATATTAATATTGACCATGTTAAAATCCAGCTTGAAGGAGCCCTTAAACTGCCGGGTATGCGTTACCTTGAAGTCGTTGAAATGTCCTTCGGTTCGGTTGATCCGGTGGCTTTCATCGGTGAGGTTCCGAAGGGCAAAAACGTCATTGAGAAAAGTTTTCCACTTATTCATATAATTGACGGCAAGAGTGTGGAGGTTGGACAACTGCGCGCTGTTGCTGACCTTGATAATGTGTTCAACCGCTTGAAAATGCGTGTTTTTGTGGTTCTGCTTACGCAGGCCGTCAAGACTTTCCTGGTGGCCCTGTTTATCCTTATGATCATCCATTATATGATTACAAGGCATTTGCAGACCATGGCCGAATACGTGCAGGAAATTGATATCAGCAACCTTGACCGGAAACTTGTGCTGAACCGGCGTAAAAGGCGTTCCAAGCCTGATGAAATCGACCGGGTGGCAGAGGCTTTCAATGACATGCGCCTCAACCTAATCCGGGATATTGCTGAGCGTAAAAAGGCCGAAGAAGCTTTGCGTCAGTCCAATATGATTGTCGAAAAAAGCCCTATGGTCCTATTCAAGTGGAAACATGAAAAGGGCTGGCCTGTTGAGCTGGTTTCGCAGAATGTTAGTCAGCTCGGTTTTAGTGCCGACGATTTCATGTCCGGTAAAATCAAGTATGGTGACATCGTTCATCCTGAAGATCTCGCAAAGGTCGAGGCCGAGGTGCTGGGATTTGTTGAGTCCGGTATGGATCATTTTAACCATGAGTACAGGATTATCGACCCCACAGGCCGGGTCTACTGGATTGCTGACAGCACAGTGGTTGTCAGAGATGAGGACGGTCAGGTCGCTTCATATATGGGAATTACTTATGATTTTACCGAAAAGAAAGCCGCTGAAAATGAGCTTGCCCGCCTGCGTAATCTGCTGAAAAATACTATTGATTCCATGCCTACCATTCTGGTCGGGGTTGATGAAGCTTTACGGATCAATCAGTGGAACAGGTCCGCTGAAGAGGAGACCGGCCTCAGCTATGAACAGGTGCAGGGTACACTGTTGCTGGATGTTTTTCCTCAGCTTAAGGTAGTCCTTGGTTTAATTCAGGATTCAGTTGAAAAGCTCGAGTTGCGTGAAAAGAATAAGATTCCGTTCAATACCGATGGGAATGTTCAGTATAAAAATATCAAGATTTACCCTTTGCTGGGTAGCGAAGACGGGCGTGGGGCAGTTGTCCTGATTGATGATGTCACCATGAAGTCGCGTCTTGAAGATATGATGATCCAGACCGAGAAAATGATGTCTGTCGGTGGGCTTGCCGCCGGAATGGCCCATGAAATCAATAATCCGCTGGGGGCGGTGCTTTCCGGTGTTCAGGGAACCGAACGAAGATTGTCTCCGTCTTTGAGGAAGAATGTGGAAGTAGCCGCTGAGCTGGGGCTGGATTTGAACAAGGTCCATCAATACATGGATAAACGGGGAATTCTCGGATACCTGCGTGGTATCAGTGATGCAGGCCGCAGAGCCGCAGCCATAGTTCGCAACATGCTTGAATTCAGCCGCAAGAGTGAATCTTCACGAACACAGGTTCAAGTGAGAGGAATACTCGAAAAGGCACTGAGTCTTGCTGAAAACGATTATGACCTTAAGAAAAAATATGATTTCAAGGTAATTGAAATACAGCGCGACTATGAACAGGGCCTGCCTCCGGTGAGTATCACTGAAACCGAGATAGAGCAGGTTTTTCTTAATCTTTTCAAAAATGCGGCTCAGGCCATGTCTGGAAAGGAATATGGTGAAGAGCGTCCGACCGTGACTTTGCGGACCCGCAGGGACGGAGATTTTGTGCGTATTGAGGTGGAGGATAATGGTCCGGGTATGGATGAAGATGTCCGTAAGCGGGTTTTTGAGCCTTTCTACACCACCAAGCGGGTCGGTCTGGGGACCGGGCTGGGGCTGTCTGTTTCGTATTTTATAATTACCCGTAACCATGAAGGTGAATTTCTTGTTGAGTCTGAAAATGGTAAGGGGTCGAAGTTCATTATTCGGTTGCCTGCGCAAACCCGGACAGAAAAAAAGATGTAACTGTTGTTTTTTATAAGCAGCAGCTTTTACGCGTGGGAGCTTTTCAGCAAGCCGGTCCTTTTGTATGAATTGTATTTCAGGAAATTGTTAAAGCAGCCCTTGGTTTTTTGTTTGAGTTGATATAATCATTCACATGTGACATAATAGATGTTTTGCCTTTCTGGAGGACTTTGATATGTCATTGTGGATTTGAAAAAGAGATAGCTTCTATTGAAATAATTAATTCGAAGGTCGTTCTTCTTAGGGAGAACGGCCCTTTTTTGTGATTTTGCAGTTTGGTAGATCGTTTCGGTAGTAAACAAATGATGATATTTTTTAAAAAAAAGGTTTCAGCATGGTTGTGAGTTGTAAGAATACTTAAAGTTATAAGGTGCTTTTCAAAAGGTATTAGTTGTTTATTTACTGTTGTATGTGGTGATATGTTTTATAAAATTAAGCAGTGTGTTTCATCATTTGTGTTTTATACAATCAGTATTGTTTAGACTAATAATTGTAATGTGTTTGTGTATTTTTAGTGCTAAATAATATATTGTTAAGGTATATGCTCTCTGTCTTGCTATTAGGTGAAAAAATGGTTAGGTTTTGTTCACAAAGTATAAATGCATTTTTAGAGGGGGATGCATAAGTCAGGCCTTAATCATTAGGGGGATTTTATATGGTTGCCAGTGTTGGGCTGAAAAGGCGTGTTTTGCGCGATGATGTTGTAGAGCATATCGTCGACAGCATTTTGAACGGATACCTTAAGCCCGGAGACAAAATTATTGAGACAAGGATTTCACGCGAACTGCAGGTTAGTCAGGGAGCGGTTCGGGAAGCTATAAGGGATTTGACTGCTCGTGGTTTTGTCGAAACCGAGCCTTACAAAGGTTCCCGGGTAAAAATTCTGTCCTCAGGCGAGTTGTACGAATATTATGCCGTAAGGAGTGAACTGGAGCCTTTGGCTCTGGGGTGGGGGTTTGAGCTTAACAGGATTGATGTTGATAAACTGGCGGATGCAGCTGAAAGAATGTTTTCCGGTGTAGAGGAAAAGGATATGACTGTCGTGGGGCAGGCTGATCTTGATTTTCACCGGACCATAATGGAATGCTCCGGAAATGGTTCACTTGTCCGCTCATGGGAAGTTTTGGCCAATGATTACTGGATGTTTTCTCTTGCCAAAGAACATTTTGAAAAGGGTATGGATCTTAGCGTGCATGCACGTGAACATCTGAAAATAGTGGAGGCCATTAATATCGGTGACCTTGAGTTGATGAAAGAACTGCTCAAAGACCACTTCTCACTTTAAGCTTTTTTATGATTAAGTCTTAGCGCATTGCTGCGGCTATTCTTTGTTCTTGCTTGCGATATTTGTTGTGCCGGGTGGAGCGGATAAATGATTTTACTCCCTTCACCCCGCTGATGCCTGCGGCAATATGCTTGGCTGCTATTGCTTCATTTACGCTTGCGACTCTGCCCATTAGTATTACATTACATTGTATCGACTTTACTGCGATGCTGGCACCCCATACTGAGTCGTCATTAAGCAGAGCACTTTTAACCGCCATCTGGACTATGTAGTCATCCGCCCTGCTGCATGCGTTTTCATCCTCTGCGAAGAGGTAGGTTGTCAGGGAGTTCACGTTTTTCTTTTTTCGGACAATTTTACGGATACGCTTGAAATCTTCCTTTTCATCATATTCACCGATTACATAAACATTTCCGTTGTAAGCATAGGTGCTCAGGTCCATTATGTTCAGTCCTGCAGTATTGAGAATGTCGCCCTGGATGCTTGTTTCCAGCATTTCGTCTTCAATTATGGTCTGGAACCCCCGTTCATCAGTGCTGATTGCATATGCATTATAAACCGACCCGACTGAAGATGGTATCATCATGGGTCCTGGTAAGGGGGGTATGAGTATTGAGGCTGAGCAACCGCTCATGCAGGTAATTGCCAGCAGAGCAAAGCAAGTAATTAGTGTCCGCATCTCGTCATCATCCTTGATTAGAGGTTCTGAGACCGGTAAAAGCAAAACACATGCCGTTTTGGCTAAAATATATTTATGTTAATAAATTTAATATCTTGGATGCTCTGTTCAGATATGTGTGTTTATTCATTATATGGGCCTGCCAATTTTTTGAAAGCTCTTTTTGCAATTGCGGGTTGCTTTTTATGAAATCGATTTTGTCAGGTATTTCAGCTGGAGTTGTAAAGGTGCAATGTTCAAGAAGATCTTCCGGGAAAATTGAAGAACCGGATGTGTTGTCACTGAGCAGGAAACCTCCTGTAGCCCACACGTCAAAATTGCGCTGAGTCAGGCCGCAGGGGAGTAGCGGACTGGTCATGTTAAGGTTGATCCCGGCGCCGGAATATATCCCCGGCAGGGTGGTGAAATAATCTATCGGCGGGCGCAATTCTGCATCAGGGAGGTATTTTTTCCAGCCATCATCGCCGAAAACAGTAAGATCCTTTCCTGCGTTTTGCAGTGCCAGAACTCTCCAGATCAGCCCCGATTGTTCCGCCTTGAAGCCTAAAGACCGTATTTCCCGGCCCGGCCAGAATTTTTCCAGTCCATCTTTTCCTGCCCACCATGCGAAATCCGGTTTAGAGTTATTCTTAATGGCTCTTAGAGCCGCTTTTTCATCTTCTGCATCAAAAGTACACCCGGAGAAGAAATTGTCTTTTGCCGGAAAGCTGGAGCGTCCCACGAAAACTGTGCGTTCATTAAGCTGTGGGTATGGTGGAACCTTGTTGTTGAAAATCTCTGGGTCTGTGGCAAGTGGCAGGTGGGTTACGTGTTTGGCGCCATGTTTTTCAAGGGCGGAAATGAACCAGTGGTCTGTTACAAACAGATGGATTTCACGCCAGTATGTTGATTTGATGCCGGAAAGGATATGGAAGGGGTTGTCCACCATCCAGACCGCAATTTTTACCCCGGCTTCGCGGAGCATAAAATAAGTTTCCCCTGCATTGTCCAGCCCGTTGAAGTTAATGCTCAGGACTAATTCTGGCAGTTCGCCGGTCAGTAGATTGAGCAGGTTTTTGCGCATTGCATCTGGATCGATAACCTTGTAAGAGAACCCCTCAACCTTGAAAGCGCGGCAGAGTTCCGGGATCAGCAGGGACTTATCGTCACCTGGAATCCATACGGTCTTGCTGCGATTTTTGTGCATGATTTCGGATCTTGCCATGGTGAGCCCGGCCAGCAGCGGTTCCCAGAATGATGGGAAGAGACGTTTACCGGGTGTGAAGAGTATTACCCTGAAATCAGACAGGTCCGGTGCTTCATTCTCACTGATTTGCTTAAATCCAGCCGGGATTGTATACCCGTCGGGCAGTTGTGCGGTTAGCGCGGGGCATTCTATGTAATATTTTTCTGCCTGCGGGAACATGTTCGCTGCCAGATCCGGTTCAGGACCGAGTCCTAGGAACAGGATTTTCCCCTTGCCGCCGAGGTCTTGAAAATATCTTTCTCCTTCGGGAAGGGATTGCAGCTGGCCTGCTTCGTTTTTTATGCGGATTCTTTCAGGGCGTTGCATTGCTTTACGATACTTGGCTTGCAGGCCGTAATAAGTTAATTTCCAGTCATCTTATAACGCAGTCGGTTGCAAATGTCTTTTGCGGATCACTGCGAAACTGAAATCAGATTATGAAACAATATCGCGATCATTATTTTAAAAGGGCCAAAAAGGAAAACTATCCTGCCCGTTCCGTATACAAGCTTCAGGAATTGGACAAGCGTTTCAAGGTCTTCGAAAAGGGCCAGAATGTTATGGATCTTGGGGCTGCTCCCGGTTCATGGACCCTTTTTGCCGCCAAGAAAGTCGGAGACAGCGGACGTGTGCTTGCAGTAGATATCCAGTCCACTGAAACCGTATTCCCGGATAACGCAACTTTCCTGCAGGCCGATGTATTTGAGGATTCACCGGAACTGCTGGCTGCAATGGATAAGCAGTTGCCGTATGACCTTATCATCAGTGACATGGCGCCCAAGACAACCGGGGTGAAGTTTGCCGATCAGGCTAATTCTCTTGAGCTTTGCGAACGTGCGCGTGACATAGTGCCCAGCAGGCTTAAAAAGGGCGGTCATTTTATCGTTAAAATTTTCGACGGACCTGACGTTAAAGAATATATCGATTCCTTGCGCAAGATGTTTTCCAAGGTAAAAAGATTCAAGCCGAAGAGCTGTAGAGAGGAAAGCAAGGAGTTCTTTATAGTCGGACTTGGCTTTCGCGGCGGAGAAGGGTAAGAAGACTGGTTCATTAAGCAGATGCGCTTCGCATTTTTGATTAAAAGATTTCGCTTTCGGCGGACAAAGGAGCTAAGTCCCTTTGGAATCTCTACCAGGGGTTTTATCTTTTATCTTTGACAGTTTTGCGTCCATGACGGCGAAGCCTTAATAAATGGGTTTAAGCCCCGGAGGGATAGCCGAGAGGCCCGCCGGAGGCATCATTATATAAATACTGTCCCATCAAAAAAATATAAGGCGGGACTTTGATATTCTCAGGAGGAAAAAATGGCCGGACATAGTAAATGGGCTAACATTCAGCACAGAAAAGGTAGACAGGACGCCAAGCGCGGTAAGATTTTCACCAAAATGGCCAAGGATATCATCCTTGCGGCCAAGGGCGGAGGCGATCCGACAATGAACCCCTCCCTGCGTCTTGCCATCTCCAAGGCAAAAGCAGTGAACATGCCCAATGATAAGATCGATACCGCTATCAAAAAAGGTACCGGTGAGCTGGCCGGCGGTGATATCGCTGAGGTCATGTACGAGGGATACGGTCCCGGCGGTGTAGCTGTGCTTATCGAAGCAGCAACCGACAACAAGAACCGTACTGTTGCTGAAGTGCGTCATGCTCTGGGCAAGGGCGGCGGCTCCATGGGTGAAGCCGGCTGTGTTGCATGGATGTTCGACAAAAAAGGCGTCATGGTCTTTGATGCTGAAGAATATACCGAAGATCAGCTGCTGGAAATCGGTCTTGAAGGCGGTGCCGAGGACGTAATCGCTGAAGACGATACTCTTGAAGTTCACTGCGCTCCCGAAGATTTCACCGCAGTTCAGAAGGCTTTTGAAGCAGCCGAGTGTGAAGCAAAAAGCTCCGACCTCGCTTTCGTACCTAAGAACCTCGTAGAAGTAGACGTTCCCACTGCCAAAAAGCTTATGAACCTCATGGAAAAGCTGGAAGACAACGACGACGTACAGAACGTACATGTCAACGCTGATTTTCCTGATGAGCTGATGGATGAAATGGAAGACTAGATGGGCGAATCCGGTATTGTAATCATCGGCATTGACCCCGGAACCCGCGTTACCGGCTACGGCATCGTGCGCGAGCTTTCCGGGCAGGTCACTCTTATTGATGCCGGGACAATCCGGACAGATACTAAAAAGCCCATGTGCTCAAGGCTTGGGGAAATATATTCCCGAATAGCCGAGCTTATAAAAGACCATTCACCGGATGAGGCGGCAATCGAAAATGCGTTTGTCGCCTCTAATCCGGCTTCGGCTCTTAAGCTGGGGCAGGCCCGTGGCGCGGCCATGGCAGCCTGTGCGGTGTCCGGTCTTGTCGTTTCCGGGTATGAACCAACCAAGGTCAAACAGAACCTTGTGGGCAGCGGAAGGGCGGATAAGTCTCAGGTCGCTTTCATGGTGGAACGTATCCTCGGGGTGAAAAACACCAAGTGGGCCAACGATACCACCGATGCTCTGGGCATTGCGATCTGTCATCTTAATGAACGAAGATTCGCAAAGGTAACCGGAAAATGATCGCCTATATCCACGGTAAGCTCTTAGAGGCCACAGATAAGTCCTGCATTATTCTCACTCCCGGCGGAGTCGGGTACGAACTTTTTTTGACTCTTTCCGCTATATCCACCCTGCCGGTCTCCGGTTCGGATGTTACTTTTTACGTTCATTCCGTGATTCGCGAGGACGCCTTTGATCTCTACGGTTTCCCCTGCTTTGATGACCGTGAGGTTTTCCGCACCCTTATTTCTGTCGACCGTCTCGGTCCCAAAAAAGCATTGGCGATCCTTTCCCAGTTCGGTCCCAAGGATTTGCAGGATCTCGTTTTCCGCGAGGATGTGAAGACCCTGTCCATCGTCCCCGGCATCGGTCCAAAGTCTGCGCGGCAGATTTTATGGTCCCTGAAAGACAAGATGGAGACTCTCAAGTCTGCTACTGTGCGTAGCGGAGCCTGTCCTGTGGAAGGTGACCGCAGTGAATTTCTTGATGCCCTTTCCGGTCTGCGTAATCTCGGTTACGGGGATGATGAAGTTCGTGATTTCCTCAAGGTCATTTTTGAGGATGAGCCCGATCTTGACGCCGGTGGAGCTATCCGCGTAGCTTTGAAAAAGATTTCCCAGAAAAAGTAATATCTCAGCAGGCAGTACCGGAATATGATGGAAAATAACGGTTCGGACGATCACATCAGACCGCAACGGCTGACCGATTTTATCGGTCAGGACGATCTGCGCGACAACCTCGATGTCTTCATTCAGGCTGCGCGCGGGCGCGGTAATGCTATGGACCATGCTCTTTTCTACGGCAACCCCGGTTTGGGTAAAACCACCCTTGCCCGGATTATCGCCTCCGAGCTGGGGGTCAATCTTATCTCCACCTCCGGCCCTGTTCTGGAACGCAGCGGTGACCTTGCAGCTATCCTGACCAACCTTTCCCGTAATGATATTCTTTTCATCGACGAAATCCACCGAGTACCCGCTACAGTTGAGGAAGTGCTTTATCCGGCCATGGAGGATTTCAACATCGACCTTATCATCGGGCAGGGACCAGCCGCCCGTACAGTGAAAATAGATCTTGAGCCGTTTACTCTAGTAGGGGCCACTACCCGTTTGGGGTTGCTCACATCCCCGCTGCGGGACCGTTTCGGCTGTATCTTCCGTCTTGAATTTTATTCCCCCGAAGAGTTGGCCCGAATTGTCATCCGCGCTGCCCGAATTTTTGATCTCAAGGTTACCGAAGAAGGTGCGTTGATCATAGGAAAGCGTTCTCGCGGCACACCCCGTATAGCAAACCGCCTCCTGCGCCGGGTGCGGGATTTCGCCACTGTGCATGGGGATGGAGTAGTCTCCGGCGAGCTGGCTGACATGGCGTTGAACAAGCTGGATGTCGATCCGCTCGGCCTTGACTATATGGACCGCAAAATCCTTTCTATTTTGATTGATCAGTTTGGTGGCGGTCCCGTAGGGGTAAAGACAATTGCCGTGGCCTGTTCAGAGGAAGTACGCACAATCGAGGAGATTTACGAGCCGTATCTTATCCAGTGCGGTTTCATGAAGCGCACATCGCGTGGGCGTGTTGCTACTGCACGTGCTTACCAGCATCTCCAGAAGACTGCTTCCGGGGGGCAGGGAAGTCTGTTTTAGAACTTCTGGAGTTTTATCTTTTCTTCCGATTTATATTTTCAATTTGATTTTATGATTCCGATGGCCGTTATTTGTTGATTTCAGTCTGTTATTGGAGGGAGAAAATGACTGTAAGAGTAAAGTTGATAATTGTTTTGACCTTGATTCTTGTCACAGCGTTTATTTCCCTCAGTCTTTTTAACTATAATGAGTCCCGTAAAAATATCCGTAAGGATATCGTTAATTCCTCACTTCCTTTGACCCGTGATAATATTTATTCCGAAATCCAGACTGTATTGATGCGACCTTTGTTCGTCTCATCGCTTATGGCGAACGATACTTTTCTCAAAGACTGGGCTGCAGGAGGGGAAAAGGATGTTTCGAAAATTAAAAGATATCTGGATGAGATTCAGGATAGATACGGATTTTTCACCGCATTTTTTGTTTCCGCTAAAACCGGAAAATATTATTATCCGGGCGGAGTTCTTAAAACCATTTCTCCTGAAGATGATCACGATGTCTGGTATTATGATTTCGTTAGCAGTGGCGAAAAACATGATTTGGATGTGGACTCCAATGAAGCTGCAGATAATATTCTAACTGTGTTCATCAATCACCGTCTGGTCAGTGAGAGTGGCGAGCTTTTGGGAGTTACAGGTGTTGGATTGAAAATGGACGATGTCTCCCGCTTATTGAAGTTTTTTTCTACAAAATACGGCAAGACCATTTTTCTGGTTGATAGAAACGGTCTGGTTCAGGCTCATCATAAAGTAGGCTTGATCGAGCAAATTAATCTAAGGCATATGCCGGGACATGGTAAAATCGCTTCTCAGGTTTTAAGTACTTCCGCAGAGCCCGCTACTTATGAATTCGAATTTGATGGAGATCGGATTTTTTTGACAGCCCGTTATATTCCTGAGTTGGAATGGCTTCTTATCGTTGAGCAAAATGAAAATGTATTGCTTGATGCAGCGCGGAAAAATTTTGTGAGAACCATTGTAGTCGGTGGTATTGCGACTCTTTTTATAGTGGTCCTGAGTATTCTTGTGGTCAATCATTTTCAGTTGCGTTTGGAAGATCAGGCCGAGTCTGATGAGTTGACCGGTTTAGGGAATCGGCGCTCTTTTGCACGAGTTTTTGAGTCCACTGTTTCGGGCCTAAAAAAGAAGCCCCGTCCTTTTTCTATTATTTTATTGGATGTTGACGGTTTCAAGCTGGTTAATGATAAAAGCGGCCATATAGAAGGAGACCGCATACTTAAGCAGATTTCTTCCATTATAAAATCTTCTGTGCGTGATTCTGATTTTTGCGCCCGCTGGGGCGGAGATGAGTTTCTCCTGCTGATCGACGGGGAAATAGATCTTGCCTTTGATGTGGCTGAAAGAATAAGAGAAGCTGTCAGCGGTGCAGGGAATGAAGACCTCTTAACCAGCGATTCCGGGGTAAAGGTCACAGTCAGTTGCGGGGTTGCCCGTTATACTGATGAGGATACCCTAGACTCCCTGATCGCAAGGGCGGATAAGGCTATGTATGAGTCTAAAATGCAGGGTAAAGATATGGTTATGAGAGGCTAAATGCTGTCTCTGAAATCGTATACGAAAGGTAGAGCTAAAACTTCCTGCGGACACATCTGCGTTTAAACACATCTAAAAAGTTAATCCACGTCCGGCACAATCTTACAAATATATCCGGTTAAAAGATCAAACAAATCCTTTTTTCGATTGTTGAAACGGAATTCCAGCTCCTTCAAATATAAAGGAAAGCGATGCGGGGATATCCCTTTGTAACGCTTGAAACGCTGACGGGCGAAATTCCAGAATTCTCCGCCCGAGATTTCAATGTGCGGGGTTATATCCGGGTATTTGCGGATATAATCCAGCGGCAGGGAGTCATCACCGCATAGTATCAGTGCATCATACTTCTGGTACCGGTCGGTGTGTATGATCGAACCATGACGGACTAGTTTGAGATGGAAATTGTGGTTGAAGTGAAATACAGATTCCGCAGTGATGTTCTGCATTAAATCTATGAATACCCAGCCGTTTTTTTCCATAATACCGAATACAGGTATAGTGCCGGTAGACTTCTTTGAAGGTACCCCGGTCAGCTTTTTGTTCTTGAGATGAGTGTGTAGACCGGTTTCGGGGCTTAGCAGTTGCTGGGCGTCAATTGCCTGCGCCAGAATTGCGAAACGCAGGGCCGTTATTGCCTTGTAAGTCGCGTTGTAAGAAAGTTCCAGATCAAGTGAAATGGCGTGGGCGGTGTGATCTTCAGCGAACATCTGGATTAATCTTATCCATTCACGGCAGGCTAGACCGCCGTTATTGATCCAGCGTCCGCTGAAATCCTGAAAGGTGTACTTGCAGGAAGAGCAGCGGTAGCGGTCACCGTTAAGGTTGTAGAGCTTATGCTCACGGCAGCGGGGGCAGAATGGTTTGCGGTCTCCCAATGCTTTGTGCAGCATAAATTTTCTGGCCTCCTCTTCTGAGGATGTCAGACGTTTCAGCTGCTCGTACCTGCTTTCGAATGCTGGGGGATCGGAATCCTCTATCCGCCTATGGCCGACATCTGTGTTACACATACACCTTCACTTCCTGATCTTTGTTCTAAGAGATGGTATCCCAGCGGTTTGTCGCGGGTTGCCGCAGCTATTACCCGGCGCAGTGTGTCATCGCCAAGCTTGGGGTTTCGTAAAATGTTACGCAGCCGGTATGTGCGGTCCGAGAAGAGGCAGGTACGCAGCTTGCCGTCGGAAGTAATGCGCAGCCTGTTGCAGGTGCTGCAGAAATGGGAACTTACCGGGGAGATTAAACCCAATCTGCCTTTGCCGTTTTCAATAGTGTACATGCGCGCGGGGCCCCGGTTCTCGGCAGTGCGTTTTACAGGGATCAGATTGGTTAACTGTCTGCCCTGCTCAAGAATATCGTCGGCGGACCAGAAGCGGCTGTCGGATTTGGTGTCGTCCCCCATAGGCATGAATTCAATGAAGCGTATGTCTATTGGGTGCTCCCGAGCGAAATCAATGAAGGATCCTAGCTCCTTGTCATTGATTCCTTTCATGGCCACGGCGTTGATTTTGATGCGTATTCCTGCAGACAGGCAGGCAGAAATAGCTGCAAGCACATCATTTAAATGATCTCGTCCGGTGACCTCGGCGAAAGTCTTGCGATCAAGTGTGTCCAGCGAGATGTTAAGCCTGCTGACTCCGATTTTTTTCAGTTCCGGCACCAGCGGCTCGATGAGTGTTCCGTTTGTGGTTATGCGTAGGTCCAGCTCCGGATGGCTGGACATGACCGAGGAAATGAAGCCCATAAATCCCCTGCGGGCAAACGGTTCTCCACCGGTCAGACGCAGTTTTGAAATATTCATGGAAGCAGCCAGATCCACCAGCCGCAACATTTCTTCATAGCGCAGGATTTCCGGGTGGGGGATGAATTTGAAGTCCTTGGTTACACAATACATGCAGCGCAGGTTGCAGCGGTCGGTAACGCTCAGCCTCAGGTAGTTTACAGTCCGGCCTATTTTGTCGGTAAGTATCATTTTAAAACCCCCAGACAGACAGTGTGCCCCGGCTGTAGCCTTCCTCTGCCGCCACAAAGTCCAGTGGCAGGGATTCAAGGTCATTGAGGGCTGGTATGGAAATCTTATCCAGTTTGCGGAAATCAGCAGTTTTCATATAAGTTTTGCAGGAATCGCAAACATCTACCCGGTAGCCGGGCGCTTCTTCCACAGTGAAAAATTTCAGATTGTCCGGGTTGTTTTCGTCGCAATAGGCACAAGCCATTCTGCGTACCCGGTATTCGGTGTGGCAGAAAGAACAGTTGGCGAAGCGGAAGCCCTGCTTGTGGTGCAGGGTATGCATGAAGGGAACGGAACCGCAGATGGGACAGTGCCCGTGGTTGCGAGGTGCGGGTTGTTCCAGTTCGAAATCCAGCTCGGCGGTGTCGGGTCTTTTGGAAGTGTCCGCTTCAAGCTCGGGCAGTTCTTTTGCCAGTGCAGCGGCAACAGTCTTTATGGAGGGAGTAAGTGCTGACTGGATGAGAAAACTAAGTGCACGCGGTGCCTCAGGCATTTTTTCCGCCCAGCCTAGAAAAAAATCGTCATCGGTTTTAAGGTAGGCGCTGAAAGCCTGTTTCAGGTCCAGTTTCCCGGAATTGATACTTTCGGTGATCAACAGGGAAGCTTCGGCGATGGGCCCTTCTTCTTTGCTGATCAGAAGGGCTATCTCTTCAATAAGCTTGCAAGCCTGTTTGTAATCATAAGTGAAGTCTTCACGGGCAAGCAGGGGGTGTCCCTGCAGGTTGCGGTCCGGGGAAGTGAGGTCAGTAGGTATCTCCGGGGCGGAGTGTTGCTGTGCCTCCAACTGGATTTCGGCAACGCTGGAAATCAAATTGACAAGTTCGTCCGGAAGGAAAGGCTTTTCCCGCAACTCGGAGATTTTTTTATCCAACTGTTCCCTGGCACTGCTGTAATCAAAACTCATTATAAAACACTCCTTAAGGACCCGGATGTAGGGTGGCCGGGTTGGTTTCATTCCTGTTAAAAAAAACATATGCCTTATCAGCTACAGCTGCATAGGAGTGCTAATTAGTCTTATTTTGGCACAAAGTCTAATTTATTATTATATAATGATTATTATGGAGTTCAAGGCATAATTGAAGTGAGCGGAAAGAATTACAGACCCTGGATTCGACCCCGGTCATTGTAGACCCAGAATCCGGTTTTGCTTATGTTGCCGATGAGGGTGATGCCTATTTTACGGGCCAGATCTACTGAGAAACTTGTTGCCACAGCTGTGGAAGCAAGTATGGGAACCCCGATGCGCACGGCCTTGAGCAGGATTTCGGATGCAACACGCCCGGTGGAGACGATCATTTTGCCGCCTGTTGGGACATCTTCAAGAAAACATTGCCCCACGATCATGTCGATGGCGTTATGCCGTCCGATGTCTTCGCGGAAATAGAGCATCTCTTCCGGTGTACACAGAGAGGAGTTGTGGCAGCCGCGTGTCTTTCCGTACAGGGTGGAGCGGGAGTGCAATTCATTGGCATGGGTCAGGATTTGCTCCGGGGTGACGATCAGTTTCGAGTTGATAGTCCGTTTTGATATGGTCGAGACATTGCGCCCGAAGTTGGTGCCTTTGCCGCACCCGGAAGTAATTGAATATTCGAGGACCCGTCCTTCCCAGGGATCGTGGCTGGTCTTGACATCGGCAATGATGCGGTCCTTGCCTTCTGTTATTTTCAGGTCGGTTATCTGGTCCCGTGAAGAAATATATGCGTCCGATTTCAAAAAACCGACAGTGAGGTAATCCGGATACCGGGCTGTGGTCAGCAGGGTTACTACTTCCCTGCCGTTAAGGTTGATGGTCAAAGGAATTTCAAGAATACTGCTGATTTCCTTTTCCTTGAATTCTCCACCGGAATATTCTTTTATTGTATAATTGAAGCTGTCTTTCATCATGTTCCACCTGATATATTTAACTCAGCATAGGGATAACAGACAATACGGGCAAGATCTTCTTTTTTGCGTCTGATTCAGCACATTTTCAGTGCAAAAACAGTTTAAGAATAAAAGTATAATTCTATCCATGTTGACATAGAGTATCCTTTCTGGTCTATATCTAAGCTGGTCACGATTGTTATCAAACGTGAACCTAATTAGCGGATGATCTGGATTTTTGAAATTTAAAACCGAGTTCTTTTTGGAGGAAAAATGAAAAAAATTAAAGTTTTACTTATTGCTATTGCCCTCGTTTCCCTGCTCGTTTCTCCTGGACTGGTCAAAGCTGAAACCCTGATGATGGCTACCACCACCAGTACGGACAACACCGGTCTTCTTGATGAACTGGCCCCAATGTTCCAAAAGGATACCGGCATTGAGTTGAAGTGGACTGCAGTTGGTACCGGTAAGGCTCTTAAAATGGGTCAGAACTGCGATGTGGACGTACTCATGGTACACGCTCCCGCAGCTGAAAAAAAATACGTTGATATGGGTGCGCTCAAAGACCGCCGTGAAGTTATGTACAACGATTTCGTGATTATCGGCCCCGCATCTGACCCTGCAGGCATTAAAGGTCTCCCCGTTGTGCAGGCCATGAAAGCTATCTCATCGTCCAAGGCTCCTTTCGTCAGCCGTGGTGATAACTCCGGTACCAACAAGAAAGAGATTTCTCTCTGGAAAGTTGCCGGTATGGCTGTTCCCGACAAAGCCCAGTGGTACATTCAGACTGGACAGGGTATGATCAAGAGTATCACCGTTGCTGAAGAGCGCGATGCCTACGTTATGACTGACCGTGGTACCTACATCAAGTACAGTGCCAATAAAAACGGTTCTCCTGAGCTGAAAGTTTTGGTTGAAGGCGATAAATCCCTTTTCAACCAGTACAGTGTTCTGGCTGTTAACCCCGCAAACTGCAAGAACGCCAAATACGAGTTGGCTACAAAGTTTTCCGAGTGGATGGCTTCTCCCAAAACCCAGAAAGCTATCGGCGACTTCAAGCTGCTCGGTAAAAAGCTTTTCATTCCTAACGCTAAATAGATCGTAATATAGAATGGAGCTTCATTGAAGCTCCATTCGTAAAAATATCTTTGCAATAAGCTTCGCTCTTGTTCTCCGCCAGCCCGTTTGCTATTAATTGAATTGCAATGAAAGGGGAGGCTTAATACTATATGGATTTCATTTTAAATGGTTTCTGGCAGGCATTCGTACTTTTGTTTTCCGCTGATCCAGAAACGTATTCCGCAATTTTTACAACCGTCAGTGTTACCACTATTTCCATCAGCGCAACCCTGATCCTGGGAGCGCCGTTGGGATTTCTGCTTGGTTATCACGAATTCCCCGGTAAAAAAACATTGCGCCTTATCTCCGATACCCTGCTGTCTTTTCCAACCGTTGTTATCGGTTTGCTGGTTTACGCCATGCTTTCCCGCAAAGGACCTATGGGCGAAATGGAGCTTCTTTTCACCATTCCCGGAATAGCTGTGGGACAGACTTTGCTCGGCCTGCCTATTGTCATCGCCATGATGGCTACTGCGGTGGAAAATCTTGACTTGCGCCTGAAGCAGACCCTGCTGACCCTTGGTGCATCGCACAGCCAGATTTTGCGTACAACACTTTGGGAGGCCCGTTACAGCCTTATCCTAGCCGCTGCAGCAGCCTATGGACGCATTGTTTCAGAAATCGGTATTTCCATGATGGTCGGCGGGAATATCAAGTGGCACACCCGGACTATTACAACAGCCATTGCTCTCGAGACGGGCAAGGGTGAATTCGCCATGGGGATTGCGTTGGGACTGGTCTTGATGATGATAGCTTTTACGGTCAATTTTTTTATGTCCGGTATCCGTAAAAGGGCAGGGCAGTAATGAAAGCATTGTACAAGCTGGAACAGGTCAGGCAGCGTTACAACGGGAGGCCTGTACTAAGCATTAGGGATTTTTCTATCAATGAAGGTTCAATTGTCGGTCTGGCAGGGCATAACGGAAGCGGCAAGAGTACTTTGATGCGCATGCTGGCTTTTCTGGAAAGTCCTGATTCCGGCAAAATATTTTATGACGGCAGTGAAGTGAAGGAACCGGCACTGTGGTTACGGCGTGAAGTTACCATGCTTACTCAGGAGCCGTATCTGCTTAAACGGTCTGTTGCCGCAAATGTCGCCTACGGCCTTGAATTGCGCGGTGAAAAGAATATTTCCGAAAGGGTCTGCGATTCCCTTGTCCGGGTTGGACTGGCCCCTGATAAATTTATGCATCGCAACTGGTTTGAACTCTCCGGCGGGGAGGCCCAGCGGGTGGCTCTGGCTGCGCGTCTGGTCTTGAATCCTCGGGTTTTGCTTCTTGATGAACCTACGGCCAGCCTGGACCTTGAATCCACCCGATTGATCCATGATGCGGCTGTTTCAGCCCGCGATGAGCAGGGGACGACCCTTGTAATTGTCAGTCATGATCATCTCTGGCTGGAAGATGTTTCTGATACGATTTTTCGCTTGGCGGACGGGCGTATGAACGACTAAGGGTGGCTTCTTATGATTTTTTTCGGCGCGGTATGTTTACCGCGCCTTTTTTTTGTTTTTGGGCTGACGTTTTTTTCAAGTGGATTTAGCCTCTTCAAGCTGTTATCCTGCCTTTAATCCCCGGAGCATGAGGAGGATACATGAAAAATTCCACTTTCAGGATCAAGAAGAAAAATGACCGCGATAGTCTGACCTCAGACATCAAAGACCATGTGATTTATTCCCTGAGCAAGGAAGTCAAAGACGCCAGCGAATGGGACGTGGGCAAGGCGCTGGCACTGGCGCTGCGCGACAGGCTGGTGGAGCGGATGATTGATACCCGTGACCGCTATCGCAAGGCCAAGGCCAAGCGTATGTACTATTTTTCTATTGAATACCTGCTGGGTCGTTGCCTTGGGAATAACCTGTGCAACATGGATCTTCTGGATATCTGTGGGGATATTTTCAAGGAGCTCGGATTTGATCTTGATGAGGTTCGGGCCAGTGAGCGTGATCCCGCTCTCGGTAACGGAGGACTTGGAAGGTTGGCGGCCTGTTTTCTCGATTCGCTGGCAACTCTCGCCCTTCCCGGTTGCGGCTATGGAATCCATTACGAGTATGGTTTATTCCGTCAATCCATCAGTAACGGATATCAGAAAGAATTGGCAGATTACTGGATGAAGAGCGGTATGCCGCTCCAGATTGCGCGCCCGGACCAGTCTGTGATCGTTCCGCTTTACGGCAGGGTGGAGAGCGCTGTCTCTCCCAGCGGTGAATACCTGCCCATGTGGGTTGACTGGGATGATATTATCGGTGTTCCATACGATATTCCAATAGTCGGTTACGGAGGTAAGACTGTTAATTACCTGCGGTTGTTTGCAGCCCGTGCGTCCGAAAATTTTGACATGGATATTTTTAACCATGGCGACTATATCAGGGCTGTACAGCGCAAAATTGAATCTGAGATGGTGTCCAAAGTTCTTTACCCCACTGAATCAGTCTCGTTCGGTAAGGAACTGCGTTTGGTGCAGGAGTACTTTCTCGTTGCCTGCGGTCTGCGTGATATTACCCGCAGGTTTTATGCCCAGAATAAAAATTTTCATGAGTTTGCCGATTACGTAGCCATTCAGCTTAACGATACCCACCCGGCTTTGACCGTGGTGGAACTGATGCGTTACCTTGTGGATGAAAAGCGTATTGACTGGGAGCGTGCATGGGAGATAACCCGCGCCTCCTGCGCTTATACCAACCATACCCTGCTGCCGGAGGCTCTTGAATGCTGGTCTGTGTCCCTGCTTGAAAAGGTTCTGCCCCGTCATTTACAGATCATCTATGAAATAAACCGCCGTTTTTTAAAACAGGTTAAAGGCAAGTATCCCGACAACACGGAAAAGCTGCGCCGCATGTCCCTGATATGCGAGGAAGGAACGAAAAATGTGCGCATGGCAAATCTTGCAGTAATCGGCTCGCATTCGGTTAACGGGGTGTCCGAACTGCATTCGGAGTTGGTCAAGACCCGGCTTTTTCCTGACTTTTATGAGTTGGAACCTGGAAAATTTAACAACAAAACCAATGGGGTCACACCCCGGCGCTGGCTGCTTAAGGCCAACCCCGCACTTGCGGAATTATTTATTGATATTCTCGGGAAGGCATGGATTACCGACCTCAGCGAGTTGCACAGGCTTGAAGGGCTGGTTAACGACAATGCTTTCCGGGAACGGTTTATGAAAGCCAAGCGGTCCAATAAAATTATCTTGGGCAATTATATCAAGGGAATGCTGGACATAGATGTATCGCCGGACTCCATCTTTGATATTCAGGCCAAGCGTATTCATGAATATAAGCGTCAGCTGCTTAATATGCTGCATGTCATTCATCTTTATCTTGAACTTGTGGATAACGATGTGGAACCTTTATGTGCCCGGACGTTCATTTTCGCGGGCAAGGCCGCTCCCGGTTATTGGGAGGCCAAACAGATCATCAAGCTGATCCATTCTGTGGCGGATGTGGTCAATAATGATCCCCGCGTAGAAGGTCTGCTCAAGGTGGCTTTTGTGCCTGATTACCGGGTTTCCCTTGCTGAGAAGATAATTCCTGCCTGCGATGTGAGTGAGCAGATTTCAACCGCCGGAACCGAGGCCTCGGGAACCGGTAATATGAAATTTGCCATGAACGGTGCTCTCACTATCGGTACCTATGATGGTGCCAATATTGAGATGCTGGAAGAGGTCGGTGCGGATAATTTTTATCTTTTCGGGCTGAAACAGGAAGAGGTGGAAAAAACATTGCACAGCGGGAGTTACCGTCCCCGTGAAATTTACGACCACAGCCCTGAAATACGGCAGGTGTTCAACGCATTGCTGGAGAACAGGTTTTCACACAAGGAGCCGGATTTATTCCGCTGGGTAGTGGATAAGCTGCTTTCCGACAATGAGCAGTATATGCATCTTGCCGATTTTAAAGCCTACATTTCAGCTCAGAGGCGTATAGATAAGGATTATGCGGATAAAGAACTCTGGGCGGGAAAGGCCATTCTGAATACTGCACGTATGGGAAAATTTTCAACTGATCGGACCATGCGCGAGTATGCAGAAGATATATGGAATATCAAGGCTGTAAGGTGATAAGTTAAGAGGACCGGTTAGCCCGGTCCTTTATTTATTTAACCTTTTTCAAACGCACGGCAGTACCGTAGCAGGAGTAGAATTTGTCGCCTTCCGGATGAAAGGAGACGGACTCCCGATAACCGACAATGGCATCTGCATTGGCGTCAATAGCCTGTGCAATGAGGCCGTAGAAAGCATTATCGAAATTGTAGCTTCTACAGACGATAAGGCCGAATGTGCCGAGGACTTCCCGGTTTGGAACTTCTTCTGTGGTCACTATTTTTACCTTGCCGCCGAGGTAAAGGGTGCGGGCCATGTCAAGACGCTGGTCTTTTTTGGCGTCTTCCAAGGACCTGCTTGGCTTGCGGCTGGGGCTTCCGAACATTAATGCCATATTTGAAATCCTTTTTTACAGTCAAAATTGATTGATGATTTCTGCCTCAAATATGAATTTATTTCAACTGAATGAATGCACTGATTACAGTTGTTTTGCATAAATCAGTCATAATTTTTTCCCAGCAGGGATATTTCAGCAAACAGCCGTTCAAGTTTTACGGATGTCTTTTCCAAGGCTTCACGGGCTTCTTGCATGAGGTCAGCTTTACAGGCTTTTTCCAACTCAAGCGTGGCTATGGCCAATTCCTGTGCGGAAATATTAGCGGCCGCTCCCTTCAGGGTATGTGCTTTATCTCCAGCTTCTTTGAGTTGCTTGTTTTGCAGCATGATTTGCATGTCTTTTTCAAAGTTGGCATTGTACTCCTTGAAGTTACGCAGAATACTCACCAGAATCCCCATATCTCCGCCGATGCGCTCCAATACCTCGTTGATATTTATTTCACGGCAGGCAGCTCCATCTTTTGTTACCTGTTCCTGTTGGTTTTGTCCGTCATTTTTCACGTGTTCCGCTGAGTTTTGCAGAGCTTTCTTTTTGAGCAGGTGAGCGCGGATGGTGCTGATCATCTGTTCTTTATCAATTGGTTTGGGAATGTAATCATCCATACCGGAGTTTAGGCATTTTTCTTTGTCACCGCGCATGGCGTGGGCGGTCATGGCTATGATGGGCAGGTCGGTCATCCCAAGTTCAGAGCGGATTTTTTTTGTAGCCTCGTAACCATCCATTTCAGGCATTTGAATGTCCATAAGAAGAATATCGTATTCAGTTTCCTGTACCATTTCCGTGGCGATTTTGCCGTTGGCTGCGGAATGAATTTCAATTCCTGTTGAAAGTAGAATCTGCTCTGCCACCTGCTGGTTGATGGGGTTGTCTTCAACCAGAAGCAGTTTGAATTCTTTAAATTCGTTTTCTACCTGTCTGGATGGTTCGTAAGAATATTCCTTGGGTATTTCGTAACCGAAGGTATCCAGAATTGAGTTGAACAGGGTCATCTGCTTGAGCGGTTTACTAAGCATCCGGTTGATTTGTGCCTTCTGGGCTTTTGCTAGTGCCGTATCCAGCTCGGTGGACGTAACCATCATGATTGGCAGTTCTTCTTTACTGTAAGTTTTGCGAATCTCGATACTTGCCTCATCCCCATTCATGCCGGGCAGTTTAAGGTCGAAGATAACCAGTTTAAACTGGTTATCCTTATTTTCAGCTATAAGCTTTAGCGCATTTTCCGCATCGACCACGCTGGTTGCCTGAAAGCCGAATTGTTTGAGATAGCGGACCAGTACGCTGCGCACAGCAAAGTTATCGTCTACAACCAGAACAGGGGTATTCTGCAATTCCTGTGGAAGTGCAAAATCTCTGGAGACATGTTCAGCGGCAACTTCGGGAGTTATGGTAAAGAAAAAAGTGCTTCCTTTTTCTGGTTTACTCCGGAACCAGATTTTCCCGCCCATGAGTTCTACAATACGTTTGGAGATGGAAAGTCCAAGTCCGGTTCCACCGTATTTACGGGTGGTTGATCCGTCTGCCTGCTTGAATTCCTCAAAAAGATGGGGCTGCACTTTTTCTGGAATCCCTATTCCGGTGTCTTTGACGGCGAAAACAATCTCTGACTTATGTGTATCTATCTTAGCTGCAGAGACGGTGATGATAATTTCTCCTTTGCTGGTGAATTTGAAGGCGTTGGCGGTAATATTGATTAGTACCTGTCGCAGGCGCAGAGGGTCGCCGATGATTCTTTGCGGCACTCCCGGCCTGATATCGATAACCAGTTCTGTCTGCGAGGCCACCATCTGTTCCACAAAGAGATCACTTATATCGTGAATGAGTTGATGCAGGTTGAAATTTACTTTTTCGAGACTGAGTTTTCCTGCCTCAATTTTAGAGAAATCAAGTATGTCATTGATCAGTCGCAGCAGCACCTTGCCGGAACTGATAATAATTTTTAAAAATTCACGTTGCTTGGATGAAAGATTAGTCTCCATGGTCAGGTCTGCCATACCTATGATGGCATTCATGGGGGTACGGATCTCGTGACTCACATTGGCCATGAATTCACTTTTGGATTTTGATGCGGCTTCAGCTTCATTCTTTGCCGTTTCCAGCTTGCGGTTGATTATTTTAAGTTCGCGGTAGCTGTTTTCAAGGTTCTTGTTGCTCTGATGTATTTTTTCCTGCAGCTGTCCACTGTACTGTTTGAGTTTGAGGTCCTGCTCTTCAATCTGCTGCAGCATATTGTTAAAGTTTTCAACGAGGCTCTTCATTTCTCCCTTACATTCAATCTGCACCCTTGAGCTGTAGTTTTTATCCAAGGAGATCTGCCGGGCTGTCTGACTGAGTTTCGCAATCGGGGAAATCAGAATCTTGCGCAGGGTCACGAACAGGGCCATGTTAATCAGGATAACCAGCAGCATGGTTCGCAGCAGGGAATTAAGCAGGGAATGGTACAGTTCATTATCAATGAATTTGGGGGACAGAAATATTTCCACAGCTCCTATGGGCTGTTTCATGATGGATATTTCCGCTTTTCGCTTTACAAAGTTGCCTATGGGCCAGGTGTTGAAATTAATTATTTCCAAATTTTCATTGCGTATTTTACCGGCAAAAACATTGTTGCCATTATCTTCCGTAACCAGAATGGCCTTGATGCGTTTATCATTCATCTCAGACAGCAGGATTCGGTTGATGGCTGCTTGATCAACGTTCCAGAGAGGTGTTATCAGTGATTCGGAAAGTCTTTCGGCCAGACCGTCGGCTTTCTGGTTCAGTTCTTTGAACATGTCACTACGCATGGAGCTGTAGTCGTAAGCTCCTGAAACAAAGAACGAAATGAGCGATATTGCTACAATAAGCAATCCGATTCTTGTCTGAACTTTATCTATTTTTAACAATTTCAATCCATTGGTGACAGGTTGGGAGTGTTTTCAATCCTGCTATAGATATAGACAACTGTTTAGCATTCCAGCATATTCAGTGCAAGGTAAACAGTTTATGCTGGTGGAAATTATTTGAATACGGGCAATGGACAAGCTTTGTTTCAGACGTTAGGTATTCAGCATTCCAAATATTTAAGGACGGACATGAATCAATGAAAATAGCCTTGTTGCAGCTCAATCTTACCGTTGGCGACCTTGAAGGAAATGTAGAACTCATTTTGAATGGAGTGAAGAAGGCCGCAGAGTGTGGTGCCGGACTTTGTGTCACTTCCGAGTTGGCTTTGACCGGTTATCCCCCGAGGGATCTTCTTCTTAATGCTGATTTTGTTTCCCGTTGCCGTGAAGCTGTTTTCGATATTTCCCGGCGCATGCCTGAAGGAGTTGCCCTGCTGGCAGGTGGAGTGGATCTTAACCATGAAGGTATAGGCAATCCCTTGCGCAATGCCGCATGGCTTATTGAGCGTGGCGCAGTCCCCAAGATTTTTTACAAGTGGCTGCTGCCTACATATGATGTTTTCGATGAACAACGTTACTTTGAGCCTGCTGAAGACGTTAATTTTTTTGAATTTGGCGGTTTAAAGGTCGGCGTGACTATCTGCGAAGACGTCTGGAATGATCGTGAAAACCATAGCGGGAAACGTTACGGCAGCAATCCTATCCCGGAAATTATGGAAAGAAAACCGGATGTGCTGGTCAACCTTTCCGCTTCCCCTTTCAGTATCGGCAAACAGAGAGTGCGCGAAAAACTTCTTGGTGATATTGCCGCAAAGTACAAAGTTCCCGTTTTTTACGCTAATCAGGTGGGCGGTAATGATGATCTGGTCTTTGACGGACGCAGCTGTGTTTTTTCCGCAGAAGGAAAGCTGGTGGCCAGAGGACATGGATTCAAGGAAGATGTGGTTATTGTCGAGTCCGGATGTGCGTCTTGTCCGGCTGGGCGTATTGAAGAAGATGATTTTTGTGAAGAAGCTGAAGCATGGCAGGCCATGGTGCTCGGCCTGCGGGATTATTTGGGCAAGACCGGATTCAGCAAGGTTGTGCTGGGGCTTTCCGGGGGAATTGATTCGGCCCTGACTGCAGCGGTGGCAGCCGAGGCCCTCGGGCCGGAAAATGTCACCGGGGTGCTCATGCCTTCCCCGTATTCCAGTAAGGGAAGTGTGGATGATTCCCTCAAGCTGGTAAAGAACATAGGCATCAACTGCACCACTATCCCCATTGAAAAGCTCATGGGACAGTTTGAAGAGGCTCTTGCTCCTACTTTTGAGGGGCTGCCCGCCAATGTTACTGAAGAGAACATCCAGTCCCGTATTCGCGGCAATCTTGTCATGGCGATCTCAAACAAAATGGGAGCGTTGCTGGTAACCACCGGAAATAAAAGTGAATTGGCCGTGGGGTACTGTACTATTTACGGTGATATGGCCGGAGGATTGGCTGTTATTTCCGATCTTTACAAGACCCTTGTCTTCCGGCTCTGTCTCTGGCTGAATGAACAGGGGCGTGGAGAAATTATTCCTGTCGCCATAATCGAGAAGCCGCCGTCCGCAGAACTTCGTCCCGGCCAGAAGGACGAAGACTCCCTGCCTCCCTATGATGTTCTTGACCGCATCATAGAACTGCGTGTTGAGGGACACAAAGCGGAGAGTGAAATTATCGCCGAGACCGGGTTTGATCCTGAAACCGTGCAGCATGTTCTGCGTTTGATCAGGATTTCAGAATTCAAGCGTAAGCAGGCCGCTCCGGGGCTTAAAATCACCTCCCGGGCTTTTGGTACCGGTTGGCGGATGCCTATTGCCTGTCGTTTTACCGGCTAGAAATTGTCAGGCAGGCGGCGGGATTCCTATTGACTGTCAGATTCAGCCCATCAAGTTCATATTCGCGGATTTGATGGGCTTTTTCATACTTCATCGGTAGCGTCTTCCATCATTTCTGCACATATCTGCAGCCATTCCGGAAGCTTGGCGCTAAAGTTGTTCTGCTCCAGCCAGTCTGCTGAAAGCAGGTGCGGGGTGTAATCGTTATTGCTGACCCTGAGTTCATGATCAAATGAGTTGGCTACGTGAACAGCCACAGCAGGGCTTAAATCTATACTTCCAAGCCGTTGCGGTTTGTGGTGGCAGTAGATGGCCTCAATCACGTCTTCATCAAATCCCCATATGGCCAGCAGGTAGGCCCCTACCTCTGCGTGGGTAAAACCGAGAATATCCTTTTCCGCTTCCTGAACGGTAATATCGGTTTCTTGCACTATGCTCAGGATGGTGGAGTACTCTTCGGTGTAGGACGTGGAGAGCACCAGTTTGCCGATGTCGTGCAGGAATCCGGCCAGGAATGTGTGTTCGGCCAGTTCGTTGCTACCGCCTTCGGCTTTAATAATGGCTCGGGCCATAAGTGCCGTGTACTGGCAGTGGCGTCCCAGTTTTTCAATTGAAAAATCTATTTTTTTCGATTCCCTGAGGTTGAAAAGGTGTATACCGAGGACCAGCCCTTTAAGATTGTCCAGCCCCAGCAGGGTCACTGCCTGTTCCGGGTTGGTTACTCTGGAATAAAGCCCGAAGAATGGTGAGTTCACCAGCTTAAGCAGTCCGGCGGTCATACTCATATCTTCTCCGATAAGCTTGCCGATATTGCTGATCATCACATCGTCTTTGCTTAACTCCCGCTCCAGTTGTACGAAAAGGTCCGGCATGGTGGGCAGTTCTTCAATGGATGCAATGCCTTTTGCTGCCCGTTCGTTAAGAAATACGTGTTTCAAGCGCAGGCCTTTCTTGATTTTACCCAGCAGTTCCGATTCGGTATACGGTTTGGTGATGAACTGGTGGGCATATTTGACAAATTTCAGGCAGTTTTCGGAGTTGATTGATTCTGAAATGATGAACCGTATGCTTCCCGGTTGGCGGTTTTTAATTTCTTCCAGAAGCTCGTCGTCTTTAAAACCGTCAATTTTAAAGTCCATGGCAATGATGTCAAAAGGGCGGGTTCTGAGCAGATCCATAATTTCTTCTTTGGTGGAAGCATAATAAACCTGCCAGCGCTTTTTCATGGAGGCCATGCTTTTATCAAGCGCTTCAAGCTGTGCTGTGTCACGATCAATAAACAAGATATTTTTTGAGTAGCCCATTGTCATCTCCGGAAATATGAAATGTATTTGAAAGTGAAGTGGATTGTCCCTTTTTTTTATAATTTCAGCGTATCACGGTAAATTGTTTTTTGAAAATAAAAACCCCGTTTCGGATTGCCTTTACAGCATACCTGAAACGGGGATTTGTTGTGTATTGATGTGTTGAGCTATTTTTTTATCAGCAGGTAAGGACGGTCAGAGATAAATTGCTCATGGACCACGGTGATGTCTTCAGGACGGTTCTCCCAGCGGTCATAATATTTTTTCTGCATAACCAGAATGACGTTGTCTTTTTCTGCAAGGATTTTTTCTATTTCAGCAAGGTCGCTGGTCTCGTGTATATTGGTTCCGGCATAGTATGAAAAAATACCGGAATATATTTTGTGGGCCAGCGGATAACTGCCTTCAGCAACGTATTCCTTCATTATTTCGCCTGTCTGACGGGGGCTCATTAGCGGATCAAGAGAGGGCAGGGTCTGCAGGGCCAACGGTTGCAGCCAGATGACCATGGCTGCGGTCATGACCAGAAGCCCCTTATAGGCGCCGCATTCTTTGACCTTGAGCAGGGCCAAGCCGGCCAGTCCCATGATCAGTACGGTAAAGGAAAGTCCCTGCAAGGTGATGTCGAAAGGAATAAGAACTTCTGCAAAAGGTGCGCCCACTGCGAGAAGTAGGTAAAATCCGGCTATGGCGGTCCAGAGTCTTTTGGAGTTGAGGACCGGCTCCTGTCCGTCTTCACCCAGCAGGCCGCGTGCGGTCAGCATGGCAAGGGGGGCGAAAAGCGGCAGGATGTAGATAAGTACCTTGATGCTCAAGCAGGTGAGCAGCACAAAACCGCTGATGAACATGATCCATGCCCAGTCGCGACCTTCATTGAGATTCTTTTTACGGTCGGCGGTAACAGCCTTCCAGTGCTTGATGCTGAAGATCTTTTTTACAGGCGCGGCAAAGATGGCCAAAGTCCACGGCAGCCATGCCAGCGGGAAAGCGATAAGATAGTATTGGAAAGGTTCCTCGTGATGAAAGGAACTGACCGCGCGCTGGTAGATCTGTTTGTAAAAGATATTGTGGATGAAAGAAGAACCGTCGACGATAAGTGCGCCTACGACCCATGCTGCAAGTATTGCCAGCAGGATACCCAGTCCTTTAAGCAGATTTTTGTCACGCAGGAGTTTGAGTTTACCTTTCCAGATCAGGAAACAGGCTGCTGTGAGCAGAGGGAAAATCAGGCCCAGCGGTCCCTTGGTAAGGGTGGCGATACCCATGAATCCGAAGGCCCGTAGAAAATGTTTTCCAGATTCCCTGTCTCGGAATCCCTTGAATAAGCAGATATTGGCCCAGAGGATGAATCCGCCGAAGAGCAGGTCCATACGTGAATAATGGGCAATGCCGATAAAAAAGATATTGCTCAGCAGTACCAGTCCGGCGGCGAGTGAAGTCTTACGTCCACAGCCGAGGGTGCGGGCAAAACTTACCGTGGAAAAAAGGAAAAATGCTGCCGAAAGAGCTGATCCGAGGAAGAAGATGCTGCTTCCCTCTGCCGGGGTCAGGGTGTCTATAAGTGACAGGAACCAGAAATATACCGGCGGTTTGTCCGGGTAGGCTACACCATTAAGGTACATGACCAGCCAGTGTCCGGCATCCTTCATCTGATAGTATACATCGGCGTAGCGGACTTCATCGGAAAACCAGAGGGACCGGTAGTCCATGGTGAAGATGGATTGCAAAAAGAGAATGAACAGGACGCTCAGCCATGGGTTGGCTTCCATAATGTCCCATATGAATGGTCTTTTTTCATAGCGCATAGGCTAGTCCTCTTTGGAAAAAAGGTGAATGGCGAATCCGGCCACAGATCCCAGCATCCAGCCGCAGAAAACGTCACTGGGATGGTGCCAATTCAAATAGATACGGCTGAAGGCCACGGCTGCGGCAAAAATGCCCAGCCCAATAGTCAGCAGCAGGTTTCGGTAACGCAGTATGAGGGGCAGGCTGGCCCCGTAAATCTCACATGTATGGCCCGAAGGCATGGAATGGTAAACTCCCTTGGTGGAAAAAGGCTCGAAAAAAGGGCCTTCACCGGGGCGGGGTTTACCTATTGCGATCTTCAGGAAACGCACGGTTATCAGGCTTACCGCCAGTTGGACACCCAGAAAGACAAGGGCGAAACGTAATTTGGACTTGTCGGTTTTGCGCTGTTTTATGCCCATGACCAGAAACCAGAGATAGATTGGGTAAAAACAGGCATTACCCCAGTCGGTCATAATCCGGGCAAGTGATTTCATATCCGGATGGGCCTGTGCATGGGCCTTGAAAAAGGCCAGTACTTCCGCTTCGCTCCCGAAGTTGAAATAAAGTGTCGCGAATATGATCATCAGGGGCAGGGAGCCCAGAAAATAATGGCAGAGGGTCAGGTTTCTATGAATGAACGAATTCAATTACCTACTCCCCGTCATCACCGGAATTTTCCTCTTTGGGAGGCCTGTCTTCCGGGTGCTTGTCCGTGGTGAATTTGTACCATGTTTCCTTATCCGTATTCAATTCTTCAAGTACTTCGGAAAGATTTTTACCTTCCTTTTTCCAGTACTTGTATTCGTGATCCGGACAGGAAAAGGGGATAACCAGTGTGCCGTCTTCCATAAGGTAGGGCATGTCTTGCTTATTATCACTCATGGGCACGGTTTACACGCTGACGGGGGAGGATTCAAGGGATTCTTTGATGGATTTTTTTAAAAGGAGTGAGACATAATCAGGTGAATTTGCCATAAAAAAATGATTCAGGTAGTCAGTCTATATGCATAAAACATTACATTCTATGCCAGACAGCTTATGCGGGAATATGTTTTGGAATACAATTTGATTAAAAGTCTTGATGATATTGAATATGGAGCAACTCTCCTGATTTACGGAACAGGGGAAGCTGCGCAGGAATTGTTTGTAGCATTAAGGAAAAAGAGACCTGATGTTACTATTGAATGTTTTATGGATAGTTACAAATATTCAGGTGATATTTGTTCGGTTCCGATAGTTAATGTATCTGAAATAGGGCGTTTCAGTGCATGTAAGGTTGTTATTGCATCTATGTATTATGAGGAAATAGCAGCAGAACTTGAAGCCAGAGGCTGCATTGATTATTTTGTTTTTTCAAAAAGAGATCATTCTGCTCATATTGTTAACGATTTTATTATGATAGACAGGCATAAAATGCTTATGCTTCGAGAGACTCCAAGTCTGGAAATGGAAGGTGTATTTTATATTTTCAATCTTGGTCCCGGGGTAGATGCTGAGAAAAGGTTAATAAATTTTTTAGGCTGTGAAGATATTCCCTGTGGCGGCCATGCTTTTTTAACTGTTCTTGATTATGATTATGAGGCTGTTTTCAGCAGGATTAATCATCGCAGATATAATAGATTCTGCCTAATCGACTATGATGGAAGTGATTCCCAGCTTATCGGCCTGACCGAATATATAACAAATTTTTTGGATAAACAGGTTTTAATTTATAAACGTCCTTATCCTCAGCGAAATTTTTCAGTTGTTGAGGGGAAAAAGCTCTTATTCCTTGAAATATGTAAAAATGCACTTTCCAGTTCAGTTGAAATAATTAAGCAGGTAGCTGATAAATACAGAGACTACCGGGTTCTTTTTATGAAGCAGCGCAATTTTGGGGACGTATGTGATCCTGTTTTTGAAAGTTATACCAAGTTTGCTATTGTTCGAAATCCTTACCAAAGGCTGTCTTCTGTTTATTCCCATATAATGCGGGAGGCGCCGAACGCTTTTCTTTATCCTGTTTTAAAAAAATCCATTCCGAATTTTGACTTTGAGTCATTTTGTAAATTTGTCGCAAAATGCCCGGATGAATTCGCTGATGTGCATTTTAAATCCCAGACTGCCCATCTGACCCTTCCTAACGGATTAGCCAGTGATTTCAATCTGCTGCGTATGGAAAATTACGCCGATGATATTAAGAGTTTTTTTGCTTCAATAGGCGAGGATATTGAAGTTCTCCACAAGAATAGATCCCGGCCTAACAAGGTTGATTACATCAAGGATTATTATACCCCAGAGTTGATTCAGCTTGTTAATGAGAGGTATAAGGATGATTTTATAAATTTCGGGTATGACTTTTTGTAGTAATTCTATGAATTTTAAAATTGAAAATCCCCCGCAGCGGGCAGGTTCTGCGGGGGATTTCCAATGATGATGAATATATCTTACAGGATTTTATCGTCTGTTAGTTCCTTTCAGGCCGCCTTGCGGTTTCCGGTGAAGCAGATGGACCGGTCCATGTGGCGGACTTTGGTCAGTATTTTTTTGACTATCCTTTTGTATCGGGGCAGATCCTTGGGGGTATAGCTTGCCTGAGCCCTTGCCAGCCCAGCGATATCGAGAATTTCATTATACAGGTAGGGCATGTAGAGCAGATCCTGCCTGATGAAAAAGTATACATCATGGAGAGCCTTATGGATCTCATCCTGATTTTTCCCATGTTTGCGGAAAAGTTTTTCCAGCCTCTTGGTCACATGGTTAAGCGATGATGTCCACTTGGGACTGCGCGGTTCGAAATTGGGCAAAGGCCTAGGTGTGGAAGTCTTCTTCATGGCGTTCTCAAATGAATCCATGATTTCGGGAATGGCAGAGAGCAATCCCGCCTCGTTTATTTTCTGCATATCCACATTGTGTGTGCCTTCAATTACAGCACAGCCGCCGTAGAGGTTGTAAAACGGTGTCTGGAGCTTTTTGATGTCATCTTCCATTTCCCGTTTTGATGTCACATACTGCACTGTTGAGCTGAGTTTTTCTCCATCAGCATTTTTCAGTTCTACCAGCATGGCCGGATTGTAGCTGTTGTTTCGTACTGCATTGGTGTTCTGGTGGCCGGGAGCATGGGAAGAGTCTCCCTTCCATGCGAAATCCTGACCCACGAGCAGAATATGCTTGAATCCGCACCAGTCAAGAAATCTTGCCAACGTGATGCTGACGTTACTGCCTGCGTCAAAAATTTCTTCGTGGTTGCCAAGGACGAAGGTTCCGATTCCGCCCACGGTCCACATGGGAATAGTCGGTCCGGGGTATGCTTCAAGCACTTTATGGTCCAGCTTGGAGGAGTAGATGAGCGGGATATCTTTGGCCCACTCGCGATCCAACTGCTTGTATACGTTGATCATAGAATCGTTATAGTCGATACCTACACAGAAATGGGGTTTGATGCCCACTTTTTGGACAGCGGGAAGACCCTGCAGCGAGGTGGTGAAGATGGCCTGCCCCGGATTCTTTGCCAGCTCGGGACCGAATTCAGCCAGTGACGGCCCTGCACCCAGAATTACCGCACCCATTCCGCGTCCTGACCCTTTGAGCGGGGTGATGCTTCCGTCTCCGAGGATGCGTGAAAAATTATCCAGCTCGTTGCCGACCATGACATCCTGCTTGAGTCTCAGGGTGTTCATTTCAGCCGAGAAGGATTCAAGTTTATTACGTATTATATTGGACCAGCGGGCATATTCCGGGCCGAGCTGCTGGCTTGCCATGTCTGATCGCAAATAAATTTTACCGTATACGAATTGAAGGTCGAGGTCTTTAATGATACTCATCAAACTGTTTTCATCGACTGGACAAAAATGGAGCTTGCCGGCCTTCAGGAAAGGGCGGTAGTCAGTCTGCCCCAGGCAGGCGAGCAACATCTCGGGATTCGGCTCGACAACAATTACCTTGTGACTTTCCGGTGTATTCATCAGCACCTGATTAAGCCCGTAACCCACGTTGCAACCCACAATGATGGTGGCACTGGTATTTGGTTTTTCTTTTGCGGTCCAACTTTTATAAAGGGCATTGGGCGGTACGGTTTCGAACATTCCGTTACCGTCTTCCATTTTCCAGTCTAGAATGTTCCACTTATTCTGGAAGAGTGAGTTTGTAAGCTGCTCTTCGTCAATATCCTGACTGCTCAGCCAGGAATAAAAGGGCGGGTTGTATGTTGAAAGTGCTTCGATGTTGTCTTTAAGAAAAGGATAGGCTGACATTTGTTCCGTCCTTGGCAGACTGTTTTTATTAGCTGTAGCTTGTTCCGGGTTCATTCCTTGCCCCGGCGTTTCCAACCAGGCTGATGATCTCTGCCCTGTATTTGCAAAATGGTTGCCAGAAACAAAAAGGACGTGGCCTGTTTTTCGTTTTCTTGTAGATAATTATTTGAAAGGATTAGATAAAATGTTTGCTCGTGATATTCTTGAGTTGGTAGGCGGAACTCCTCTTGTCGAGATGCGGGGGCTCAATCCCAATAAAAAAGTCAAGATTCTGGCTAAGCTGGAATCCATGAATCCCGGCGGATCCATCAAAGACCGTGCAGCCGGGGCAATGATCCGCAAAGCCGAGAAGAGTGGAGAGTTGACACCGGATAAAATCATCATCGAAGCCACATCAGGCAATACCGGGATAGGGCTGGCCATGGCCTGCGCTGTGCGCGGCTACAAGCTGATGCTGATTATGCCCGAGACAGCTTCTGAAGAACGCAAGATGATTATGCGTGCCTACGGCGCCGAGATAATGCTTACCCCCGGACATCTCGCCACAGACGGAGCCATTGAACTGGCCTACCGTTTTTACCGTGAGGAACCGGAAAAATATCTTCTCATGGACCAGTATAACAATGAAGCCTCCATCGAGGCTCATTATGACGGCACCGGGCAGGAAATCTGGGATCAGACTGACGGCAAGGTTACTCATGTGGTGGCTTGCCTCGGTACGACCGGAACAGTCATGGGTATCACCAAGCGCCTCAAGGAATTGAACAAGGATATCCAGATGATTGCCGTTGAGCCGGAGCCGGGGCATAAGATTCAGGGTCTCAAAAATATGCAGGAATCATATCCCCCCGGAATTTACGACAAGCAGAAGCTGGATCGCATAATCAGGGTTCAGGACAACGACGCTTTTGAAGCCTGCCGCCGTCTTGCCAAGGAAGAGGGTGTATTCGTAGGGATGAGTTCCGGCGCAGCCATGGCCGGGGCTGCTGCCATAGCCTCTGAGCTTGATGACGGTCTGGTGGTGACGATTTTTCCCGATGGTGGTGAACGATACCTTTCCACTCCCCTGTTTCGACCCCAGATTCTGAAGGGACCGAAACTGTTTGACCAGAGCAGCGGAGAAGACCGGGTTCTTTCCATTTCAGAGGCCGAAACCGGATTGTTCACAATGGGACCATCCTTCGACAATCCCTATGATCCTGAAGTTTTCCGGCGTATAGTTCTGCTTGATGTGCTGTCCCGGCATCTTGAGCGTGAGGGTGCCAAAGTGTCAGCATTGGTAGGTCTTGCAGATCTTGAAGACCAGACCCTTGCCGCCTCCCGTGAGCGGGGTGTGGACCGTGAATCCTTTTCCACCGAGGTCTCCACTGCCGTGCGTAAAGCCGCTTATCTGCTGGGTGTGCGTAAATCCATGCGTTTTGCGCGTGCTTCAGAATCCGTGGACCGCATCGTAGAGCTTTGTCGAGCATTGCTGGCTCACGGGCTGGCTTATGAGAAGCTGCGGTCCGTGTATTTCGATATCTCCCGCGACAAGGGCTACGGCCAGATGTCCAACATGGATATCGATAAGGTCAGCCTCGGCAAAACAGTGGACATGGATGACTATGTAAAAGAGAATCCCCGCGATTTTACTCTGCTCAAACGGGCTACCTTGCAGGACCTCAAGCTTGGCGATATTATCGAAACCGAGTGGGGCAATGTTCGCCCCAGCTGGTTTATGCAGCAGGCAGTAACCGCCCTTGAAGGATTGTCCGGTGTAAGCCTTGTGCTGGCCGGGGAAATCCACCGTTTTCCACATCTGGAAAACCTGCGCGCCATCTGGGCCGGAGCAGGTGTCTCCCCGCAGGCATGGATGGTAGCCCAGCCGGTTCTTCCCGGCGGCCCGGTATTACCCTGCGTGGATGAGCTTCTTGAGCAGTCGGGCCAGCCCATTGCTGTGCGGATGTGGATGCTTTCATCATCCTACAAGAAACCTCTTGTCTGCAGTGAGCAATCCATCTCTATGTGGGTCAAGAACCAGCAGAAATTGCAGGATCTGGCGTCAGGTCTCAGTGTACATGCCGGGGATTCCGGTGAAGTCTCTGAAGATATTGATCAGGAGGTGTTCACCCTTAAGTCTGGTCTGTCGCAGGCCTTGAATGACAACCTTAAGCTGCACCGCTTCTGGCCTATTTTATTCAGCTTTACCAAGTCCATCAATTCCCTGCTGGGCGCCAGTAAGCTTTCCGCAAGGGAAGCAAAATTCTGTCTCGACCAGCTTCTCGAAGTGGACGATATTCTCGGTATCCTCGACCATGAAGCCATGCCTGTGCCGTTTGTGTCTTTACCTGAAGAAGCAAAGGATTTGCTTGAACAACGCGAATTAGCCCGTGTAAATAAGGACTTTGCCACAGCCGACGGCTTGCGTGAGAAACTGCTCGAACTAGGATTTAATGTCGAAGACAGCTCCGAGGGGGCGCGGGTTTTTCGGGTGAAGAGTTAATGGGTGCGTTACGCATTTTTATGAACTGATATCGCTTTCGGCGGATTAGCCATTTTTGAAAAAAGGGCTAAGAACCCCAAAAACTTTTATTTACGCTTGGCGTAGTGATGATAATTTAACTCCCCCTGTCGTCTGTTGCGGCAGGGGGAGTTTTTTAGGCTATAGCTTATGAGTAACTGGAGAGCGTTCACAAATTATTTTAAGTTTGTGTTTTAGCATCAAAGCTCGTTTTTGTGTTTGTATAAAGCTACTTTCTTTAGGTCTTCCTGTGAAAGCAATAATTCCAATTTTGCTTTTTGAGCTGTGTGATTTTTTGTAGTAATTGGCAGCGACAAGGACTTGCTTGTGTGCTTTACGTACATCCGAACCTTTCAATTCCACATACAAAGCTTGCTTTTCTGTCGTGACAACATAATCGCAGGCAGTTTGGTTCTCCATTTTACAGCCATCAAATTCGATTACTGTGAATTTTGTTTGAGCTTTGTTTTCAAGTCTGACTGATGCTTTTGATCCGGTTTTCCTGTCTTCAAGAATATGACTTTTTTTCTTGAGTAGTTTCTCGCAATCCTTAGGCATTCGCAGCCTCTTCTTCAAACTCAATATCCAGAATTTTATTGAATTCACTTCCAATTACATCGGAAACGTCATCGATGCTATCAGCATCAATCAGCCCTGTCTCTTCATCCATAATAGAACGGATTGTTCCGTCAGCTTCAACCATATACGCAGCTACATCTTCAGAATTCAGCCATTCGCTCTCGGGAATGATTTCTTTGACTTTGGCAGCTTTTTCTTCACTTTGTTTTCCTACTGTTCCTGCGTAGATGAGGTTGTTTACTGCTGTCAGGATGTAGGGGCTGTGGGTTGTAAGAGTTATGTTTGTATTTGTTTGGTTGTGTATTTCGGATATGTAACGGGTTAAAAGATATTGAGCTTCGGGAAATATGTGGGCTTCTGGCTCTTCAATGAAGGTGTAAGGGGTTTTGTTGCTTTTCAACAACTCTAAAGCAATTATTACAGGAATTGTTGACTGTTGACCTGATGATGTATTAGCAAGCTTGGTCTTGCGCCCGTTTTCATTTACAAGGTACTGAGTGTTACTCCTCTCAATGCTGCCTTTAATGATTGTTTCAAGATCCTTACATTTAAAATTAGTTTCTTCTGTACATTTTTTTATTTGGTTGAAATATAGTCGCCCGAATCGATTCAAAAAATAGTCAATGGCATTACTGGGCATCCAAAAAAGGTTTTGTTCAACGATATTAACAAGTGATCTTGATGCAGGGATGAAAATTCCAAAAGCGTTTTTAATATCAGTTGAAGATTCAATTAACAGATGGATGTATGCTTCAATATGTTCCTCAGGTGCATTATGTATTGCTTTGATTGCCTGTTTGAGCTCGGGTATAAAGCTTTGGGATGCGTCAATGTAATTTTCACTTGTAGTGATTCCATTTCTATCACATGTGATGTGAATTAACTTACCGAAATCTAATTTTATTTTAAAATCATTATCAAGTGAACTCTGCTCAAAAATAGACGTAAATATTGAATTTAATTTTTGATTTACAGTTTCTCTTGCTAATTCGTTAACAGAGGATAAATTGTAAAAGGATGTTGCTTCAAAAAGAAAATACAGCACCTTCGCAATCAAGCTTTTCCCAGCAGCCTGTGGGCCGATCAGTATGTTGAACTTTTTGAAATCCAGTTCGGCGTGTTTGATATTGTAAAAATTCTCGATCAGTAATTTCATATTTTCCTCGCAAAGTTATACCCGTGAAGTTCTTCATTCTCAGGGATTTGTCAATGTCAGCTGAGAAATTTTCACTAAACTGGTATCTTATGCCTTCCTACTTCTTCGTCATCCGGTAAACCCCATCCCAGATTTCGCCTTCGGGGACAGGTGGATTGAGCTTGTGCTCTTCGGCGCGTTTGATGAAAACGTCGCAGGGGGTGTGCTTGGTATCGTCATAGCGCTCGTATTTGTTGGCTTCAGTGTAAATTTCAATGGCCTTGTCCCAGTTCTGGGCAACGTATTCTTCGCGGGCCTTGGCGAAGAGATCAAAGAGGATTTCCTCGTTTTCAGTAAGGTCGCCTTTCATGGCTACCAGTTCGTAGATGCGTACCGGTTCGTCCTTGCCGACTACCTGAATGTTATCGATAAGTCTTGCTTCCACTAAATCAATAATCTTGTGGGGTTCACCGTCTACCTCCACTTCCTGATCAAGTGTGAAGTGCGATACAGCGGTGAAGATTCCGAATTGCTTGGCCCCTTCTTCCAGACGAGCGGCGAGGTTAACCGCATCACCCATCATTGTGTAGTTCATACGCATGGATGAGCCCATGTTCCCGACCACGATTTCACCGGAGTTAACCCCGATTCTGGTGCGCATGTTATGGACTACCTTGGGCCATTTTTCGCCCTTGGACCATTGCTCCTCGGGGAAGTTCTTGGTGTTGCGGTCCGGCTCATCGGGCAGTTGCACTTCCTTGGCCCATTTGTCGCGTAATTCCAGCCCGGCCTGCTGCATTTTTACCGCTACCCGGCAGGCTCGCAGGGCGTGGTCCGGCACATCCATGGGCGCGCCGAAAAAGGCTATGATCGCATCCCCTTCGTATTTATCAAGGGTTCCTTTCTCCTCAATGAGGATATCGGTCATGACCGATAGATATTCATTGAGAAGTTCAACCAGCTGCGGTGCGGTCAGTTTTTCCGAAAAGGTGGAAAAGCTCTGGATGTCGGTGAAATAAGCCGTGATCTGCCTTGCTTCACCTCCTAGTTCGGGCATTTCGCGGTTGGAGAACATTTCGTCGATAAGTTCCGGTGCCAGATATGATGAGAAGGTGGCCTGCAGAAATTTTTTCTGCCCTTCTTCGCGCCAGAATTTGATCAGGGTCAGCATGGTGAAGTTTAGGCCGAGCACGATGAGAGAATACATGGGCGTAAGGTAAGCATCATATGTTCGGAAAATTTGTATTGAACCATAGACAATCGCTGCGCCCATGGCAGCAATGGGCAGGATTATCCACAAGGAACGGGACCATGTCAGCAGGATCATCGAGACGATACCTGCAGCCAGAACCAGCATCAATTCGAGGCCCGGCACCCAGTCCGGCTTGAGAATGAAATCTTTGGTCAGGATGTTGTCCACAATGGTGGCGTGTACTTCAACCCCCGGATAATCAGAAGCAAAAGGGGTGACCCTGAGATCCCGCAGGCCGGCTGCAGATGTACCCATGAAAACGACTTTGCCTTTGAGTTCCTTTTCGCCGATCTTGCCGCTGAGGATGTCTTTTGCGCTGTAGTAAGGGAATTCTGCCATGCCTCCGCGATAGCGGATCAACATCTGTCCTTTGGCATCAACAGGGATGGTTGTTTTACCGATCCGGATGGATTCGATGCCGATGGGACTGGTTTTGACGAGGATGTTTTTGCGGCCCATTGCTTTCATAAGTGTTGCAAGGGCAAGGCTGGGATATTGTTTTCCGTTCAGGGAAATAATCAGCGGGACCCGGCGGACTACACCGTCATAGTCGGTTATGGTGTTATAAAATCCGCACAGGGGAGATGCTTTTGCCAGAACAGGGAGCGGGCAGATGGCATCCAGTGCGTTCAAGGTCAGGTCTTTCAATGCAGGGGAGCCCTTAGCCCTGATCTGGGCAATGGAAACCGGTTTGACAAAGCAGGGCTGATCGTGAACTGAAGGATCTTTTTGGTCTTCCATAAAATCAAAGTAAAAACCGAGCACATAACGTCCTTGGCGCAGGATATCGGCGAGGACTTTGTCGTTATCCATGAGTCCCTGCGGCAGCCCCTTGAAATCAACGGTTACTCCCAATTCGTCGCGCAGGCTGTCCCTGATGGTGTATGGTGAGGTGCGGTCCGGTTCGCCGATTAGAATATCAAGCCCGGTTGAAAGCGCACCGGCCTGTTGGATTTTTGCCAGCAATAGGGCCATGCGGTAGCGCGGCCACGGCCATTGGCCCAGTTCGGCAAGGCTTTCGTCATCGATATCAACAATTACCGGGATGTTGGTTTTCTGTCCTACAGGACTGGAGCTCATGTACTGGTCGTAGATTTTGTAGTCTACAAACTGGAGGATCGGAGGTTGGAAAATGTATAGGGCGGCAACCAGAATTGAGACCGCCAATCCGGTGATGACCAGAAAAAAAGAATCCGAACCTGTTATTTTTTTTAGGATGCCCAGCATTTTTATTCCGGAAATTTTAAATTTTATGTTATAAAAATATCAGTAATGGAAATTTATGTATGAATGAATCATCTGGATTTTTCAATTAAATTTATATATATACTGTAAGAATTTAAGACATCATAATACTTTGTTAATCTTCATATCGTTAATATATTTATGTTTATGAGAGGGGCTGGTCGTGAAAAAAATAAAACTTTTAATACTCAGCATGGCTTTATCCTTGTTGTTTGGGGCTTTCGGCACTGCATTTGCCCAGTCGGAAATGTCGCCGATTAATCCGCAACAGGGTGATGGTAATCCGTATATTAAGGCCATTCTTAGCGACCTGCTTTCAACCCATGACCGTATCAAAGCAGCTGAAGCCCGTGTAGAAGCCGCTGAACACCTTGTCTCCCAGAGCTGGTCCGGCTGGACTCCTTCCATTGATGCTTCGATTGAAGGTGGACGAGAAGAGATCGACAAGCCAGGAGGCGGAACCAACAAAGGGCGCAACGAAGAACGGATTAAGGCAACACAGCTCCTGTATGATTTCGGCGGCGTAAATAGCGATATCGACAGCAAAAAAGCTCTGCTTAATGAGTATAAGGCCGTACTTGAACAGACTCGTCAGGAACTGTTGATTCAGGGTGTTGAGGCTTACCTCGGGCTTATCCGGGCAAGGGAAACCCTGAAATATGCCATCCAGTCTGAAGAAAGTATGAAACGTCTTTCCGGCATGGAGGAGACTCTGGTCAAGCGTGGAGCGGGGCTTTCCTATAAAGAGCTCCAGATCAAAGCCCAGCTTGCCGGGGCAACTTCATACCGGGTTACAGTCGAACGCTCTTTGCAGACTGCCCGAAACCGCTTTAAGGCCGTGTTCGGTTATCCGGTGACACGGGAAGAAATCGATAAGATGGTTCCGGTTTCCATGCCTGCTTCTTACATGCCCGCATCCCTTGATGATGCAATTACTCAGGCTCAGGCCCAGAACGCCATGCTCCTGCAGCTCAAGTTCACCAAGGAAAGAATTTCCCATGATGTCGGTGTTCAGGAAGCAAGTCTTTATCCCAAATTGGAGTTTGTGCTTGAAGGTAAGCGCAGGGAGCAGGATCAGGGTGCTACCGGTGTGAGATTGGAGAATAAGGCTACATTTCAGGTCAGCTATACCGGGTTTTCCGGTATTTATGAATACGAGGGTATGCAGGCTGCAAAGTCGACCGAGCGCGAGGTCCGCAAGATGACCTTGGATGTGCGGCGTACTGTTGAAGAAAATGTCCGTAATGCATGGCTTGAGCTTATGACCCTGCGCAAGAATGCAGAGCTCTACAGGACTCAGGCTAACATTACTGCGGAATTCCTTGAATTGATCAAGAAAAAGAGGGCTACCGGTGAACAGGTTGAGCTGCTTGATATTCTTGTTGGTGAAAGGGATTACTCAACTGCTACCAGTGCCAGCGTCACTGCCGACATTGATAACATCATTTTTGCTTACAGGCTTTTGTATGAAATGGGCATGATGAATATTGACGTTTTTAAATAAAATCAGGACGTCAGCTAGTAAAACTATTTTAAATTCCATGTGTGCACGCCCATGGAATTTTCTTTTTCCGGGATTTTTTCCCAATATCTTGTATCGGTACAGGGGACCAGTTCTATGAAAGAGTTGCTGAGAAGATTGGCATTACATCCTTTTCTGGCTTTTGAAATTTGTCTCGCCTCTTTTTTTATCAATATTCTGTCTCTGGCTTCACCTATCTTTGTCATTCAGGTCCTGAACCGTTATGTGGGTTACGGCTTTGACGGTACTTTGATTACCCTGACCTCCGGGATGTTCATCGCCGGAGTATTGAACCATGCATTTACCCTTGTACGGGTACGGCTGGCTTCCGCTGTGAATGTAGGGCCGGACAGAGTCCTGTCTGAAACCGTGCTCGGTTGCCTTGCCCGTGCGAAAATGACGACTCTGGGACGAATTCCGGCAGCGCGCATCCATGAATTGATGGGCGGAATACAGGTGGTGCAGTCCGGATATGATGCTTCGGTTATCTGTTCCGTGCTGGATATGCCTTTTTTCCTTCTCTTTGTTGGCGCGACTTTTTTCATCAGCCCTGCGCTGGCCCTGATCACTGTTTTGGCTATTTTTTGTTCCATACTTGCCGGTTGGTTGAACATGAGGCGCGGTAAACGCATGACGGATGTCATGCGCAACGAATCGGTGGTTCATCGCGGTAACCTTGCCAACGCAATCAGCGGTGCGGATACAGTGCGCGCTTTCGGTGGGCATGGATTCCTGACCGGAATATTCCAGACCCAGATGGGCAAGCTGCAGCAGATCAAGCGGGACATGGTTCAGAGCGGCACCCGTGGCCAGGCTGTTCTGCAAAGCATTTCCATGTTTTTGCGGGTGATGGTTTATGCTGTCGGCGCACGTGAGGTGGTCGCCGGATCAATGAGTACGGGGGGGCTGATCGGTGCTTCCATTCTTTCGGGCAAGGCCCTTGCTGTCTCCGCCTCCTTCATGAAGTCACGGGTCATGATCTCTCAGGCCGGACAGATGATGCAGTCTTTGCAGGAGTTTGTACGCCAGCCTCTTGAGTCGGAAACCGGAACCGAACTGAAAGGGTACAGGGGCGACATTGAATTCAAGGATCTGGGTTTTGCTTATCCCGGTTCCACCGGCCCCCTTTTTGAGGGGCTTGATGTGCGTATTGAACCGGGGAACATCGTGATAATTACCGGACATAACGGAGCCGGAAAAACATCCCTCGTGCGGCTTTTACTGGGACTTATTGATCCCGGAAGGGGGCAGATTCTGGCCGGGGGGGTAGATATTCGCCAGCTTTCAGCCCCATGGTGGCGTAGGCAGATCATGTATCTCCCGCAGGAGCCGACTTTTCTTAATGCCACCATCAGGGAGAATATCTGCTTGAACAATCCGGGGATGGATGAGGACCGTCTGAAACGCGTGGTGGAAATATCCGGACTGAAGAAATATCTTGATACCAGTGCTCAGGGGTTGGATGCGCAGATAGTTAATGGAGGCGCAGAACTGGCTGTGGGGATCAGGCGAAGGCTGGCCCTCGCCCGTGCGCTTTCTGTTCAGGGCGCGGTGGCTGTGCTGGATGAGCCTGCCGAGGGGTTTGATATTGAAGGCTTGCGGGCTATGGATATGATTATTCAGAGTATGGCCAAAGTCAAAAAGACCCTGATTATTGTTTCACAGGATATGCGACTAATGCAGCGGGCAGATATAATTATTGATCTGAGCCGGAAACCGAGACCTAAGGTTATTTTTCCCAAGGCGAATGCCCCGGACGGGGAAACGGCCCCCTCACAAAGCGGAGGTGTGCAATGAACTCCATGAAGGATGAAACTTTTGGTGAAGTGAATGCTGCCAGCCATTTTTTTCTTTTTCTTTGCATTGCCATGTGTCTTGGTTTTTTCGGCTGGGCATGGTTTTTTCAGCTGGATATAGTCAGTCAGGCTCAGGGAGAGGTTATCCCAAGTTCAAGGGTTAAGCCCGTGCAGCATCTTGAAGGCGGGATAATCAGGAAGATCAATGTCCGCGAAGGTGAGAAAGTAAGCAAGGGGCAGGAGCTGATAGTTCTTGAGGCCACTGCAAGCGATTCCACTGTGGAGGAGCTGGATGTCAGGGTGACTTCACTGCGGGTGAACATTGCCCGGTTGGATGCCGAAGATAAAGGACTTGAAGAGCCGGATTATCCCAAAGATATTTATGAAAAATTTCCATCACTAATTGAGCGTTCCCTTAAACTGTTCCAGAGCCGCAAGGACCGTCTTGAGAGTGATCTGATTTCAGAGCGGGAAAAGATCAAGCAGCGCGAACAGGATATCAAACAGATTACTTCACGTCAGCGCAATTCCTATAACAGTCTGAAGCTGCTGCGGGAGCAGATTGAGATCAGTGCCGGCCTTCTGGCGGACGGGTTGACCTCCCGCTATAAGCATCTTGGTTTTTTAAAGGAAGAATCCAAACTCAAAAGTTCTATTGAAGAGGATTCTGCAAAATTGGGCAAGGCCCGCTCCGCACTGGCTCAGGCCAAGGCAGATATCGGTGAGATCAAGAATTCTTATCTGGCCTCTGTGCGTGAGGAATTGCAGGAAAACCGCAGGGAATTCGACGAGCTTTCGCAACGCCAGCGCAAGTTTGAGGACAACTTGAAACGGACCATTATCCGCTCTCCTGTGGACGGGGTCATCAAGACCCTATACGTAGTCAGTATAGGTGAAGTCGTGCGTCCCGGCATGACCATTATGGATGTTGTTCCGGCGGGTGATAAGCTGGTAATTGAGGCCAGACTGCCAATCAGCGATATCGGTTATGTGAAGAATGGACAGAAAGCGGTGGTTAAACTGGCTTCCAGCGATTCTTCCCGTTTTGGGAATATTGACGGCAAGGTGTCTAATATCAGTCCTGATGCGGATTCTACGTCCCGAGGGGTGACCTATTACCGCGTGCGCATTGAGACGGATAAGGATTACTTCGAGCACGATGGAAATTACTATAAGCTTTTTCCCGGTATCCGCGTGATTGCCGGAATCCATATCGGAACCCGTTCGGTGATGGAATATCTTCTTGAGCCGTTCATGGGGTCCTTGAGCTACGCTATGAGGGAACGATGAGCAGTAAAAAAAATCCTGCACGTTCGGAGAATAATCAGCCGGATTGGATTGGCAGTGTTCCTCCGCGGGTGAAGGAAGTTTTTCTTGCTGCTGTCAGGGCGCATTCTTCAGGTAATCTTGCCGAGGCGGTAACCAATTATTCTCTGGCCTTAGGGCTGCGACCGGAAGATCCTGTGCTGCTGACCAATCTCGGGGTGGCGCTGCGAGCTCAGGATAAATTCAAGGCGGCAGAAGCTTGTTACCGACGGGCTCTCGCTGTCAAACCTGACAATCCCGGTGCGCTTAGTAATCTCGGCAATGTGCTGCGCAGGCTGGGAAAGCTGAAAGAAGCCGTTGGCTGTCATCGCCGGGCAATTGAACTGGACCGCAAATTTATTGATGCCTACTACAATCTTGGTCTGGTATTGCAAGATCTTGGTAAGCTTGATGAAGCAATTCGCCTTTATAATTATTGCCTGAAATTCAAACCGGACGATGACCGAGTCAGTTGGGACAAGTCTCTGGCCTTGCTGTCCAAGGGTGATTTTATCAACGGTTTTGAATTGTATGAATACCGTTGGAAACATGAGCAGCTCAAGGCCCGTCATTTTCGTCAGCCCCTGTGGGATGGTTCCTCCCTGAACGGGAAAAGAATTTTTGTTTATGCCGAACAAGGATTTGGGGATACCCTGCATTTTTGCCGCTACATACCCCTTTTAGCCAAAGCCGGGGGAAGGGTTGTTTTTGAATGCCAGACGGAGCTGATTTCCCTGTTGGAGGGGCTGGACGGGGTTGAGGAAATCGTCCGCGACAGGGAACGATTGCCGGATTTTGATTTTCAGGTTCCGTTGCTCAGTCTGCCGCGTATCATGAAGCATGATACGAAAAGCATTCCCTGTGAGTGTCCATATATAATACCACCGGCACAGGCCGGATTCCCGGTTCATGTGCCGCAGGGGACCAAGCTCAAGGTGGGCATTGCCTGGGCTGGAAAGCCGACCCATAAGAATGACCATAACCGGTCCGTTAGTATCGAAAATTTTTTACCTTTCGCCTGGCTGCCCGGTGTGACCTTGTATTCCCTGCAAAAAGGACCTGAATCGGCACAGCGCGATGAGGCCGGGTGCGGAATGCTGGTTCGCGATCTCGGTAACGGCTGTGATGATTTTGCCGATACCGCCAAAGTCATGGGGCAGCTTGACCTGATCATCACCGTGGATACTTCTGTGGCTCATTTGGCCGGAGCTTTGAATCTCCCGGTCTGGGTTGCCCTTCCTTACAATCCTGACTGGCGCTGGATGCTTAAACGCAACGATTCTCCATGGTATCCGAGTATGACTCTTTTCCGCCAGAAAAAGCCTGGAGATTGGGATCCGGTCTTCAAGAAGATGTTGAATTCCTTGAAATTTAGAATTGAAAGTTAACGTTGTGGCAGTCAGATGTCTTTTTTGAGAGAAGGCTGGACTGAGAGCTTCTGGTGCGGTAACTGTTTAGATGAGTTTTGAAAAAATATATTGCGCTGTTAAAGCGAGTTGAGGGGATGTCCAGTAATGACAGGGAGTAAAATTCTGCTTGAGTCCGGCACAAACGAGGTGGAGCTTCTGGAGTTGTACCTTGATGAGGGCAGCGGTGATACTTATAAACGCTGGTCCTTTGGTCTGAATGTTGCGAAAGTTAAAAAGATTGTCAGGGAAGCTGACCTTAAAAATTATTCCGGTCGCAAGCATAAAGGAGGCTCTTCAAACGGGATTTCCGGTGTTGATCCTCAGAGTCCGTTGGTGCTGGGGATGTTCGAATTTATGGGGTCCGTTATTCCGCTCATAGACCTCAGCGGCTGGTTGCACATGGAGCCCGTATCCAAAGAGCGGCGCATGGTGCTGGTTACTGAATTCAATGAAGTAGTAAGTGCTTTCCTTGTTTCCGGGGTTAACCGAATCCACAGGATCAGTTGGCAGGAGCTCGAGTCCTTACAGGGGGAGATGGCCAAGTATGCTGAAGGAACTATTATCGGAACAGTTAAGTTGACTGATCCTGACCGTATCCTGCAGGTGCTTGATCTTGAACAGGCCATGGAAGACCTTAATCCTGCCCGCGACAAAGCCGTTCTCGGAGAGGTTGAAGAGTCTTTAGACTGCGTATATCAGGCTCTTTGTGCCGATGATTCCCGTTCAATGCGTAATCTGGTTAAAATGTCATTAGAGCGGGGCGGGTTTGAGGTTGAAGCCTATCCTAACGGCCTTGAAATATGGAAAGCCCTTAAAGAAATTTCAGCAAAAGTCAGCAAGACCGGACTGCATGTTTCCGAGTTTGTCCAACTGGTTGTCTCGGATATTGAGATGCCGGGAATGGATGGGCATGCCTTGACCAAACGCATCAAGGAAGACCCGAACCTGCGGGATCTCACGGTATATCTTTTTTCATCCCTGATCACAGAGGAGCTCTTGCATAAAGGTGATGCTGTGGGGGCCAACCGGCAGTATTCCAAGCCGCAGATCGCAACATTGGTCAAGCAGGCCAGAGAGGATCTGAATGAGCTTTATAAGGGATGTGCTTAAAGTTGTTCTTCCCCGCTGGCGAGAAGTTCCAGTGCCGCCTCGTCAATTATTTCAATGGTTTTACCCTCTACTTTGATTAGTTCCTGCTCGCTCATTTTTTTGAAAACGCGGGAAAGGGTTTCTTGAATTGTGCCCAGATATGAGGCGATAAGCCCTTTAGGCAGATCCAGTTCCAGCCTGCTGGAATTCTGGGTGGATTTGAGCAGGAGCAGGTAGCTGGCCAGCCGGGCAGGAACTTCGCTCAAGCTCAGGGCTGCCACCTGATTCACCAACTGACGCAACCTGCCGGAAAGCAGGGCCAGCATGGACATGGCAAGGTCCGGGTCCTCGCGGATAACTTTTTCAAAGCGGTCACGCGGGAAATAGAGCAGGGTGGACTTGGTAAGGGTCACTGCACTGGCAGGATAGCAGGCTCCTTGGAAAACAGGAACTTCCCCGAAAATTTCCCCGGCTCCGAAGATGTGGATGATCTGCTCCTTTCCGGCCAATGATTCACGGTAGATTTTTACTTTTCCGGATTCAACAGAATAAAATCCTGCAGCATCACTTCCGGCTGAGAAAATCTGTTCCCCTTTTTTTAACTGCCTTGAAACGATGATTTCTTCGATTTTATTTAGTTGCTCTCCGCTTAGGCCTGCGAAAAGGCTGATTTTGTCCAGATTATGTGTCTTTTTCATGACAATATTCTTTTATAATTAATGGTGTCCGGTAAATGACTTAAGTCAGGGCTTGTGCCAAGTGAATATCTTATAGTCAACTAACCGATAAAATGAAGAAAGGAAATGCAATGGATAATATGTCTACAATTAATGTCTGTCGTGGAACGGGTGAGGGGGGATGCCGCTTTGCCCTGTTCATCGATGAAGGCTTTGCCGGACGCATTGAAGAGAGAATCAATGACAGCGGTTGGCCTGAATTCCTGCAGCAGCGGTTCGGTGACAATATAAACCGGCATAAGATGGTTTCAGTCAGCGGAGCTGCTTGTCCCAACGGCTGTTCAAGGCCGCATATTGCCGACATCGGTTTGATCCGGGCCTGTGTTCCGGTTATTGATCATGAGTCATGCATCGGTTGTGAAGAATGTGTTCGCCAGTGTCCGGATGAGGCCATGGCGATGATTGACGGCAAGGTTTTAATCACTCGCGAGAAATGCCTTGTCTGCGGTCTGTGTACCAATGTCTGTCCTACGGAAGTGATTTCCTGCTCCCGGAGCGGATGGCGGTTTCTTGTTGGCGGCAGATTGGGCAGGCATCCCCGGTTAGGAATTGAATTGCCCGGTGTGTATACCAGCGATGAAGTTCTGGACCTGATCTCCAGATGTATGAAAATCTGGATGGATAATTACGTGGATGGAAAACGTTTCGGTTGGATTATGGAACGGGTCGGGCACGATAAACTCCTGCTGGAGTAATATTTGATACTTATTTTCCTCTCATACCTCTTGCTTGCGGCCCATGCCTTGCGTGGTGGCGATGTTGGACTGGCTGTTTTTATGATCGGAACTGCCGGGCTGGCATTCAGCCGGGAACGCTGGGCCGGAAATGTTTGCGGAGCGTTGCTCGGTTTGGCTTCCTTGCTCTGGCTGGAGAAAGGGGCTGAGCTGATAAATTTACGTATTTTTACTGGGGGAGACTGGATTCGGCTTGCCGTGATTATGGGGGCGCTTTTTGCCATTTCGGTGTTTTCCGCCGCCTATTGTTTCTCGCCTGCCGGACGGGAACGCTTCTGCCGGGGCAAAGAGCAGGGCTGGTTCAGAGCATCCATTTTCCTGCTCAGCGCATTATTGCTTGAAATTACCCGCAGCAAAGTATTTTTTCCCATTCTGCTTGCCGACCGCTTTTTTCCCGGCTGGGGCAGGGCGGAGATATTCCTGCTGGCTTTTTATGCTTCATGGCTCGGGGGGCGGATGTTCAGTCCCGAGGGAGCAAAAGTCATGCGTCCCCGCATATGGGCCTTGTTCTCGCTGGTCTTTTTCGGGCAGCTTGTTTTGGGCGTTAGCGGAGTGGAGCAATTCCTCATGACCGGAAAGCTGCATCTGCCCATTCCTGCACTCATTGCCGCTGGACCGGTGTATCGCGGTTCGGTTTTTTTTATGCCGATATTGTTTACTGTTTCAGTACTGCTGGTCGGTCCGGCATGGTGCAGCCATCTTTGTTATATCGGAGCTTGGGATGACCAGTGCAGCCGCGTGAGCCGGAACCGTCCCTCCCGGAAATTCAAGTCCCGGTTGATTTGGCTGCGGCTGGTGTTGCTGGTGTTAGTGGTCGGCAGTGCATGGGCTATGCGCATAGTTGGGATTTCATTTGTGGTTGCGGTCTGGGCTGCAGCTGTGTTCGGTTTGATCGGTATAGCCGTAATGCTTCTGTTTTCCCGGCGCATGGGGCTGATGGTGCATTGTACAGCCTTTTGTCCTATGGGAATAGTATCCAATCTGTTGGGCCGTCTATCTCCATGGAGGATGAAAATTTCAAGTGATTGCTGTAAATGTATGAAATGCAGCAAAGCCTGTCGCTATGGAGCTCTTCAGCTTAGAGATATCGAAGCCGGACGTCCGGGGATTTCCTGCACTCTTTGCGGGGATTGTTTGCCAGAATGTGCATCTGCAAGCATCGGATATCGGCTTCCTTTCCTGTCTCCACAAACGGCCCGTAAATTTTTTCTTGAGTTGGTAATTTCTTTACACGTCCTGTTTCTGGGTGTGGCCCGTATGTGATTTTTCTTTAAATTCAAGGTTAATACTTTACAATTAATTATTAGGAATTATTCTTAATACTAAGCCGAGCCTGATTAAAATATGTTTCTAACGGCTCGTGGCTGTGATAATTTATACCTGAACTTAATTATATATGGAGGTAAATTATGGGGCGAACTGTAACTGTTGATGTTGACGTTTGTATAGGGTGTGAGGCCTGTGTTGAGGAATGTCCTGATGTATTTACCATGGGACCCGGAGATTTGGCTCAGGTCACGAATCCCGACGGTGCTGATGAGAAGTGTATTGAGTCGGCAATGGAAATGTGTCCGGTAAACTGTATTACCTGGGAAGAATAGTCTTTCAGATTCTAATCTGTGCGCTGGGCTTCTTTTCTCATTTCAGGCATTTTATATAAGTATTTTTCATATGTTTTCTCGATGTTTTGGATGTACGGGTTCTCAATGCGGAAGAGTTTCCGGTTAGAGAAGTGTACAAAATTGATGCTATCCTTATAATGCCTTTCCCATAGATCATGAAGAGAGCCGTCTGCATAGGCGGCTCTTAACCCTTCGGTCACTCGCTGAACTGCCTTCACATTACCTTTTGTTGTGAAAAAGAACCTTGGCAAGGGGTAATAAAGTGCAAGGTGTTCTTCAACAATCAGGTTTTTAAGATGCCGGTGTGCAGTTTTTTCTTTTTTGATTTCGTTAATTCCCCGCGAAAAAAGATCAAAACGGTTGTGGCTGGTCATCATAAAAAGAGATTCATATTCCGGAGCTTCCACCACCTTGAATCCGGCATGCCTGAGAATGGGAATGTCCACCCAGCCGACCATTTGACCGATGCTGAATTTCACCAAGTCCTCAAGTCTTTTTACTCCAGCTGTTCTTTTGTTGATTTCAGGTGATGTGAAAAAGACCCTATAACCGACAATTCCCAAATCCGTGGGGAAGTTTACATATGAAAATTTTGAGCAGAGTTCATCATTGGCTGAAGTGTTGAACATGGGATTTTCAAATTTACCCGAGGCCATGCTGTGAAATGTTCTTTTCCAGTTCATCCGGGGAGCATAGATCAGTCGGTAATCACCCCATTTCTCTCTAGTCTTCTCCAAAGCCAGTTCAAGCAGGGCATTTTCATAATCCTTGCGCTGGTCACTGTCACTTTCCGGAGCTCGAGCGGTAAAGGTCGTTATTTCTGCTGCGAAAGCAGGAAAACACTTAATATCTCCAGCCAACAGGATAATTAATATTAAGGTCATAAGTTGACCGGCTTTTTTGATTATTTGCCACAGTTTCAATTGTTGTTACTCCATATGACTGGCTGAGCCTGAATAATATCCGCGACTGTTTTATTCCATTTCAAATCTTACACTTGTTATTTACCAGAAACAGGAAACAGTTTGTTAAATTTTGTGTATAATTTGTGTTATAAAATTAATGGGTAAAAAAAAACAAGCTTTTGACCTGAATCAAATACACTGAGGTTGTTTTTATTTATTTCTAAACTCAACAAGTGGGAAAATTAAATTTACCTTAAAGGAGAAAAGAAATGTTTTGCAACCAGTGTGAACAGACAGCTAAGGGACAGGGCTGCACCGTAAAGGGTGTATGCGGTAAAACTACTGAAGTATCCGCCATTCAGGATCTTCTGGTTCAGCTTCTTGTTGAGCTTGGGACTGTAGCCTCTGTAGCCCGTAAAGAAGGTGTCGCGGTTTCCAATGAAGTTAACCGTCTCACAGCCGAAGCAGTATTTTCCACCCTGACCAACGTCAACTTCGACGATGAAAGATTTGTTCCGGTCATCAAGAAAGTTGCTGCCGCCCGTGACGAACTGGCCGGTAAGGTCAGCGCTGACTGTGGTGAATTCACAAAGGTCGCAGACTCTGCTGCAGAGCTGAGCAAGCAGGGTGAAGCATTTCCTGTAACTTCTTTTGATGAAAATGAAGATCTGCGTTCCCTGAAGCAGATTCTTGTATACGGCCTCAAGGGTGTAGCTGCTTATACCGATCATGCCGCGATTCTCGGTCTGGAAGACGATGATCTTTACGCCCAGATTCATGAAGCCCTTTCCGTTGTCCCGCAGCAGCTGGGTCTTGAAGAGCTGGTCGGCTGGGCCATGAAGTGCGGCGAGATGAACCTCAAGGCCATGGAACTGCTTGATGCAGGAAACACCGGAACTTACGGTCATCCCGTACCCACAGAAGTACCTCTCGGAGCCAAGGCCGGTAAAGCCATCCTTGTTTCCGGTCACGATCTCAAGGATCTTCGTCAGCTTCTCGAGCAGACTGAAGGAACCGGAATCAATATTTATACCCATGGCGAAATGCTGCCCTGCCACGGTTACCCCGAGCTGAAGAAGTTTGACCATTTCTACGGTCATTACGGAACAGCATGGCAGAATCAGGCCAAGGAATTTGCAGAGTTTCCCGGTGCCATTCTCATGACCACCAACTGTATCCAGAAGCCTGTTGAAAGCTATAAGGGCAATATTTTTACTACCGGACTTGTTGGCTGGCCCGGAGTTACCCATGTTGCAAATGGTGATTTTTCCTCAGTGATTGAAAAGGCCAAGGAACTGCCCGGTTTTGCGGCGGATACTGATAATGGCTCAGTGCTTTGCGGCTTTGCCCGTAACACGGTTCTCGGTGTGGCAGATAAGGTAATCGAAGGAGTGAAGGCCGGTGCTATCAAGCATTTCTTCCTCGTCGGCGGTTGTGACGGTGCTAAGCCCGGACGTAACTACTATACTGATTTTGTAGAGCAGGCTCCCGAAGATACCGTAATTTTGACTCTCGCCTGCGGTAAGTTCCGTTTCTTTGACAAGAAGCTCGGCGACATCGGGGGAATTCCCCGTCTGCTGGATATCGGACAGTGCAATGATGCTTACTCCGCAATCCAGATCGCGGTTGCTCTTGCAGGTGCGTTTGAGTGCGGCGTCAATGACCTGCCCCTGTCCCTGATCCTTTCATGGTACGAGCAGAAGGCAGTGTCCATTCTGCTGACCCTGCTGCATCTTGGCATCAAGGACATTCGCCTCGGACCCTCCCTGCCCGCATTCGTAACCCCCAACGTGCTGAACTTCCTTGTTGAAAATTTCAACATTATGCCTATCAGCACACCAGAAGAAGATCTCAAGGCAATTCTCGGTTAGTTGCCTCCGGCGGCTGGGGAGGGAAAAATTTGGGAAATTTTTCCCTCCCCAGACCCCACCCGTTCAAACTTTTTAATAAGCTTCGCTTTGTGTCCCGGAAGATTTTATTAACTCTCAAATTTATTTTTACCCGGCTGAGCGCAGTAGATTGATTTAATACAAATTTCCGTCTTGGGATGAAATCTCCAAGGCACGTCTAAAAAAATATAGTAACTCTCTAAACTATTGAAAGTTTTTGAAGTGTCCAGATAAACTTTTTTCAAAAAGTTTCTTTGGCCCTCGGAGAGCCGCCGGAGGCCTGCTAGGCACGGCGTTGGAGGATATAAAAATGAAAGTATTACGTAAGATGATCAGTATAGATGAAGAGCTCTGCGACGGTTGCGGCCAGTGCGTGCCGGGCTGTGAAGAAGGCGCGTTGCAGATTATTGACGGCAAAGCCAGGCTTGTTGCGGAGAAGTATTGCGACGGTCTGGGTGCTTGCCTTGGCGAATGTCCCACCGGTGCTCTTAAGGTAATTGAAGTGGAAGCTGACGACTTTGACCCTGAAGCTGTCAAGGAGCTATTGACAGAGCAGGGGCGTGAGGTTCCTGATCACATGCCTGATCCTAAAAGTCTTCATATTGGCAGCTCAAAACCTGCCTCCGGCGGCTGCGGCTGTGCGGGGTCTAAGATTGAAGCTTTCGCTCCTGCCGCATCTCCATGTCAGCAGGCCAATGTTCCCACTGATACAGAGGCCGGCCCGTCACAGCTGACCCACTGGCCGATTCAGATCCGTCTGGTGCCTGCCGATGCTCCTTTCCTCAAGGGAGCGGACCTGCTGCTGACCGCTGACTGTGTGGCGGTTTCACTTCCTGGTTATCATGAAAGATTTCTGCCCGGTAAGAAGGTGCTCATGGGCTGCCCCAAGTTTGATGATGTGCAGTTGTATGCACAGCGGTTGGCTGAGATCTTCAGCGTAAGCGGTATCAAATCCATTACCGTGCTGGAAATGGAAGTGCCGTGCTGTTCCAACTTCAGCAGGATTGTTGCTGCGGCATTGAAGGAGGCCGGGGCGGATATTCCGGCTGAAAAGGTTATTGTAAAGCGTACTGGTGAAATTAAGGCTAGGACCTCTCTTGATCAGCCGGTGCCGCTTTAGGATTTGTAAGTAACGGATTCATAAAAGAAGGATTTCATTTGCCTTCTTTGACTATATAAGCTGAAACGGGGCTTCTCCGAATTGTTTGGAGAAGCCCCGTTTCTATTAATAAACTGACTTTTAAGTTCAGGGAGATAAGCACATCAAATCAATTCATAATATCCTGCTCAAATCCGGGCTGGCTGTTGGACTGGTTCGGCACGTAGCGAGGCTGTTGTGTAGGTTCTTCTTTTTCAAGCGGGCCGGATGTATTGACCATGGGGCTGATGATCGGGGATTCTTTGATGGGCAGCAGGGATCTGGTTTTTGAATTGAGCGGTACAGTCCAATCCCAGGAACCGAGAATTTCACCGTCGGCAACAGTGGAAACCGCAGCGGTTACGAAAATCTGTTCCTTGCCCACGGAATATGCTCCGGCGAGCACGCATTGTTCCGGCGGGGCAAGGTCTTCATCAACAGCAGCCATGGGAAAGCGGGAACTGTCAGCAACTATGGCGAATCCTTTCTGGGCAATGCGCGAGGCAACCTGCTCAGTCAGCACTTTGGCAAAGTCGGTCTGCAGGGTGCTGCCCCGCAGCCGGAACATGGCCACGGTGATGGGTGATCCAAGAGGAAGCCGTTCCTCAAGCTGGGCTGAAATTTTGTCCGCAGCATTGTAATTCAATTCCACCATGGGGGTGTTGTCTTCTTTAAAAAAAGGTCCAGTGGTGGGGCGTTTTCCTAGGTAGTCCAAGGTCCGTTCCTTATATCCTGAACAGGCGCCAAGGGCCATAAGTGTGACCAAGGTCATTATCAAGCTGATTGTTCTGCCTTTCATGAAAGTTCCCTGTTTTTAAATATGAGCAATATTGCAATAGGTTGCTGACGCTAAATCGGATGCAATGAGAATGCCACGGAATAAAAGAGCCGCTTATACAGACTCTTGACCCTGTGGCATTTTCAATTGCTTCGTATAAACGGGCAGATAAAGCCGGAAAAATGACGTTGAGTACGATCAGTATCAATCAAGCCGGGAAATAATTTCTTGAATCAGTGCGGACATGGCGGCTGAGGATTTTGCGGCCTGCTCAATCACAGCTTCATGAGTTGTTTCAGCCATGCAGTCCGGAAGGTTCTTGTTGGTCAGGCAGGCTATGCCCATGACCTTGATGCCCATGTGAACTGCGGCAATGGCTTCAATGGCGGTGGACATGCCCACGGCATCGGCTCCAAGACGTTTGAACATGCGTGTTTCTGCCGGGGTTTCGAGGTTGGGTCCGGTTACCTGCACGTAAACGCCTCGTTCAAGGCGTATCCCTTTATCTTTGGCTGCGGCAGTGGCGATGGCCCTCAGGTCTTCGTTGTAGACTTTGCTCATGTCCGGGAAACGGACTCCCCAAGTATCATTGTTTGGGCCGGTGAGTGGAGATTGGCCGGTGAAATTGATCTGGTCGGTGATCAGCATCAGGTCGCCGGCGTCAAATTGCGGATTGAGCGCTCCTGCGGCATTGGTGATGAAAATCCGTTTTATGCCCAGTTCACCCATCACCCTGACCGGAATGCATGCTTCTGCGGCATCGTAGCCTTCGTAGAGGTGGAATCGCCCGCTGAAGACAAGTATTGGTTTTTCTCCCATAAATCCGTATATTAGACAGCCTGAATGACCCTTGACTGTGGATTGCGGTATGCCGGGGATTTCGGCGTAGGGGATTTTAATTGCCGAATCGAGACGGGTGATAGCTTCGCCAAGGCCGGAACCGAGAATGATTCCGGTGGTTGTGGCTTGAAAATTATCTATCTTTTCTAGTATATGCCTGCTAATAGTATAAATAGATTCCGGGGAGGTCATAGGGTATTTTACTCGTTGTTTCGGGTTTTATGTACGGATGGAGCTGGTGATAGCACCTTTATTTGTCAGTCTCCGTCTTAACTAGTAACTTAAAAGAGAACGGGATTCTATGGATTTTTCCACTTTGATCGGGATGCTGGTCGGGCTTTCCCTTGTTGTCGGAGCAATATTTATCGGCGGTGCGGTTGATGTATTTGTCAATGTTCCCGGCATGATGATTGTTATTGGCGGAACTCTGGCCTCAATCTGCGTGGCTTTTCCTTTTGAGGAAGTTCTGCAGGCCATGCTTGCGGGCTTCAAGGCCTTTGCTTCAAGGAAAGTAAAGGTCAACGAAGTTGTCAATATCATGGTCAAGGTTGCTGAAATCAGCCGCCGTGAGGGTTTGATCGCCCTTGAAAATGTTCAGACCGAAAATGTTGTTCTGCGTAAATCCTGCCAGTTGATTGCAGATAACGCTGATCCTGAACTCATCCGCGCCACTTTGCAGATTGAGATTTCAGCTATGAAGAGGCGTCATAAAATCGCCCAGGACGTGTACAAACGCCTTGCGGGGCTGGCTCCCGCTTTCGGAATGCTCGGTACCCTGATCGGTCTGGTCCAGATGCTGTCCAACCTTCAGGATCCCGCAGCCATCGGTCCGGCCATGGCGGTTGCTATCCTGACCACTTTTTACGGCTCCCTGCTGGCAACCCTGCTTTTTATCCCCATCGGGGCCAAGCTTAAAGCAAGAACCCTGCAGGAGCAGTTGCATCTTGAAATTATTTTTGAGGGTGCCAAGTCTATTCTTGAGAATAACAACCCCCGTCTGGTTTATGAAAAACTTTCTTCATTTCAGGCTCCCAAGGACAGGAGCGGAGATTAGCCCATGGATGATGAACTTCTGAGCGGTTCTCTGATGGCTGAAGATGATGCTGATGAGGATGATTCCAATGAGTGGATAACCACCTTTGCGGATTTATCCATGCTGCTGCTGGTCTTCTTTATCCTGCTTTATTCCATGTCCGAAATTGATGCCAAAAAGTTTGATATGACTTTTCAGTCTGTCAGTAAATCAATCAGCGGAAAAATGCAGAAAATCGCCACGAGCAAGGTTTCCCGTGAAGAGGCCGGGGCCATTCTCAATCAGGTTGTCACCCGCAGGCAGATCATCAAGGCCCAGCGCAAGGTCTTTGAGGATGTCAAATACCTCCAGACTACCAAAGGTGTGGAAGGTATCATGAGTGCCAAGTTTGAGGACGGTAAAATCATTATAAAGCTGCCTTCCGATGTTCTTTTTGATGCAGGGAATGTTCAGTTGAGCAAAAAAGGGCAGGCTGCTGTTAAAGCCTTGAAGAATTTTTTTATCACGCATCCCGACCAGTACATCAATATCAAAGGGTATACAGATGACACCCAGCCCGGCACTAAAAGCAGGTTGAAAGATAACTGGGAAATATCTTCTTTACGCGCGGTAAACGTTTTGCGTTATCTTATGAAAATGGGAATCAAACCGAATCGGTTGACTGCTACCGGTCTCGGGGAGATGGATCCCCTTGTTCCCAACAATTCGCCGCGCAACCGCCAACGCAACCGGCGGGTGGAGTTTGTTCTGGACAAAATAATGACCGGGCCTTGATGAATGACTTTGATGTAACGCCCTTGTTTTCAGGGTTATAAATATTTTGAAAATTAGAATTCCACTCCCGCAAAAAACATTCTATCGTGAGGAAGTGGGTTACGGGCCGTGTTCAGGCGAGAACGCTGCCTAGTATTTGAATATTATTGGAGAGAGGAATGGATATTTCATTCGATAGCAATTCGGCCAGAGGGGCTTTCAGAACAAGTCTTCCGGGGCTTGCCCTTAAGATTGAGGGGTATCCCTCCCCGTACAGCGTCAAGGATTTCAGTGTAAACGGTCTGGCGTTTTCTTCCGGAAAGGATACCTTTAAAGTTGATCAACAGTTCAAGGTGGATTTTGTCCTTGGTAAGAAGGAACTACTGACCGGATTGGAAATCAAGATTGTACGCGACATCGGTAAAGGGTTGATGGGGTGCATCTACGTTGATCTGGATAAATATCAGGAAGCCCGGCTCGATAAGCTGGTTCTTGAAGTTCAGAAAAGGATGATCCAACTGCGCAAGAAAAAGGGCGTATCCTGATTCCGGGCCGGTGTTGAACTGTGTACAAAGGTGAGCATAAAGTCCTTATCGCCAACCGCGGCGAGATTGCCATCAGGATAGCCCGAGCCTGTCTGGAGCTTAACCAGAGTTTTGTCTGCGTCTATACTGAGGCGGACAGAGAAAGCGGACATGTCCGTTTTGCGCTGGAAAACGGTGGCGAGGGCAGTCTTTTCAGGATCAGTTCCTATCGGGATGCCAATGAGATTTTCAGCGTTGCGGACCGGAGCGGGGCTACTGCCATCCATCCGGGTTACGGTTTTTTTGCTGAAGATTTCAGGTTTGCACGCCGGGTGGTCAAGCGGGAAAAACCGTTGATTTTTATCGGGCCGTCGTGGCGGGTGATTCAGGAACTGGGTGACAAGATAAACACAAAACGTCTTGCGCGCAGTCTTGGAGTACCAACTGTTCCGGGATCTGACCGCCCCATTTACGATGAACTTGAGGCAGTCGAACTTGCCGACAGCCTTTTTGCCTTTCAAAGGGAACAAGGATTTCAAGCCCCGGCCATTATGGTCAAGGCTTCTGCCGGGGGCGGGGGAATGGGCATTGAAGAAGTCAACGATCCTGACGAATTTCGTTCCGTATATCGGCGTATCCGCAATTACGCCAAGCGCCAGTTCAATGATGAAGGTGTACTCATTGAACAGCGTATTTATGGCTTCAACCATCTTGAAGTTCAGGTTGTCTGCGAAAAGAGTGGTGAAAAACACGTCCATTTCGGGACCCGCAATTGTTCAGTGCAGAGCAGCGGCAATCAGAAGCGGATTGAGGTTGCACCCGGTTTTGCGCCGAATGAAATCCACTATATTTTTGATGCTGCCGGGGTGCTGGAGAGCATAACCGAGCATTCCCTGTCCATGGCCCGGGCTGTTAACTATGATAATGTGGGCACATGGGAATGGATTGTCACTCCGCGCGGAGAACCTTTTCTTATGGAGGTCAACACCCGTATTCAGGTTGAAAACGGGGTCTCTTCCGCCATCTCGGCCATCAAAGGGGAACATGGCGTAGATATCGTGCGTGAGCAGGTCCGGCTGGGGCTCGGCGAATATATCAACTACAGTCAGGTGGATGTAGAGCTCTCTGGTGTCGCTATTGAGTACCGCATTATTGCCGAGAATCCCGATAACGATTTTGCTCCGTGGGTAGGCAGGATTGAAGAATTCTGCTGGCAGGAACAGGATTGGCTGGAAGTCTATACACAGGTTCCCACTGACCGGGCCTATGAGATTCCCACTGAATTCGACCCTAACCTTGCTTTGGCAATTGTGTGCGGGAAAAATCTGGAACAGGCCCAAAAGCGGGGAATTGATTTCCTGAACGGGCTGACTCTGCAGGGCCATGACCGGTTGGGCAGAAAACTTGAGTCCAATATTTCCTATTTGACTGATAAGACTTCCGGGTTGCTGGAATTTTAGTATGAATATTGATAAGCGCATAGATGCTCTTGCGGAGCGGCTTAAATACATCAAAGATATTTTCGGTAATCTGGAGAATGCCAATATCAATATGCTCAGCTCCGAGCTGGCCGAATTCAGCGGTTTGAGAGGAGCCATTTCCGACAATGATTCCCTGAGCCGGCTTGCCCGTCTTGAAGACCTGTTTTCCTTCCTTGAGTCCAAACTTGAAAAAGAACTTACTCCCATGGACCGGGTGCGCATTGTGCGACATCCGCAGCGTATCTGCCTGACCGATATTCTGGAAAATGTATACGATAACTATACCGAGTTGGGCGGACTGGGTGAATTCAGCATCGACCCTTCCATGCTCATTGCCCAGGCCTATATCACCAGAAGGGTGGGGCAGAAGGTGGTCCACCAGCCGGTAATGGTCATCGGGCAGGAAAAAGGGCATGGGCAGGAGTTTCGCAACGGCGGCTCAGTCAAGCCGTGGGGTAACGCCAAGGCCCTGCACTACATGAAGGTAGCGCAGGCCGAAGGAATTCCCATCCATACCTACATATTCACTCCCGGTTCGTATCCGGTTGAAGATTATCCCGGCGCTGCCCAGCAGATAGCCAAGAATATTTATGAGATGGGCAGAATTGATGTGCCTATTATTTCCATTATTTCTGAGGGCGGTTCCGGAGGAGCCGAGGCCATCGGATTTGCCGACCGCAGGCTAATGCTTTCCCACGGTTACTACTCGGTTATTTCCCCGGAGGGGGCGGCTGCTATTGAAGCCAATCTGCGTGACGGTAAACGGGTTGATGATTCCCTGATAGCAAATTGCGCGCGTAAACTCTGCATCACTGCTGAAGATAACCTTCGCATGGGCTACATTGACCGGATTCTTCAGGAGCCGCATCTCGGGGCCAAGCCGGCCAGCTATGATTTTTTTCGCAACCTGCGTTCCGAAGTTATCCGGGCCACCAACGAAGTCTGCGTTTCCGTGAAGGGTCTTAAGCTTTTCCGGGCCATGGCCCTTAAGCAGAAAGGTCCGGAAGAGGGCGAGGATGTTTTCATGCGCTGGGCCTTAAGTCAACGTGCAAGGGCGCGGCTGGTTGAGAAACGGTATGAGAAGTTTCGTCATCTTTCCACTTCCGCCTACATGGATCAGCGCTCCATGTTCCTCCGGATTGGAGCAGCAGTGCAGGGTATGGCCTGGGCCACCAAGTCGCTCTTTGTCTACAATTTAGTGGGACGCTCCGTGCGTGCGGCCAAGCTGGGCATGGAAGAGATTCAGGCCGAGGCCCATCTGGTCAAGGAACGCACTTCCAAGATGCTCAAGGCAAAGTCGGAAAATGGTTCATCGGTTAAAATTTCTGATGATGTGCGCGATAAACTGCTTTGCCTGTCCACCTCGGACCAGTCTCCCTGTTTTGAGGAAGGGCGCTGGAAGTACAGCAGTCCCAAGTGCAAAGAAGACCGTACATTCACCTGTCCAAATTCCTCTTTCGAGGGGTGTTTAGACCTTTGGGCTCCTGATCTTTTCGGCGATTTTGCCGGAGTGTGCAGTAATTGCGGACATCATTTCCCCATGGAATATCAATGGTATCTGTACAATGTTTTCAACTATGCCGAAGGGTTTGAATTCAACTCCGGTATAGAATCCGCCAATCCGCTCAATTATGAAGGCTTTGATCTCAAGCTGGATGAAGCCCGCAAGAAGACCGGGTTGCGTTCATCATGCATTACTTTTGAGACCCGCATGGACGGCATTAATTCCGTGATCATCTGCCTTGCGGCTCCGTTCAGGGGCGGTTCCGTGGGAGCTGCCGAGGGTGAAAAGATCATCCGGGCTGCGGAAAGGGCGCAGCGCAAGCAGTTGCCGTTGATTTTCTACGCTCATGGAACAGCCGGTATACGTATTCAGGAAGGGACAAACGGGGTACTTCAGATGCCCCGGTGCACTATGGCCCTGCGGCGCTACGTAGATGCCGGGGGACTGTATCTGGTTATTTATGATACCAACTCCTATGGCGGCTCCGTGGCCAGCTTTCTTGGTTGTTCCCCCTATCAGTTCGGCGTGCGCTCTTCGCGGATCGGGTTTGCCGGGCCACGAGTAATCACCGAGACTACAGGCGTTCCTGTTCCACCGGACTATCACAATGCGTGGAATGCCCTGGCCAGAGGGCATATTCAAGGCATATGGGACCGTCGGGAGATGGGCCGCAATATCGGGCAGGCTCTAATGACCATGGGGGGCCGGAATCTGTATTATAGGTAAGTATACCTTCGTGTGTGTAGGTGCTTATCTTAATGTACTTTCTATGTTAGGGAGTGATTCGTCAGGTTGACTTTGCCTGATAATATCTGCAAATTGCCCGCACCGGATGCTTGGTTTGAGGCTTCCGGTTTTCTAATGTAAGAAAATTGCCTTTGCCCATGATGGCGAAATATAAGTTAAAATAATCCAGAGGTTAATATAATGCTTAATATCAAGGAACTGCTTGAAGAGATCAAGGCTTCCCCTTACGAAGAAATCGAAATCTCCGTTCCCCATACCGGAACTGTGGAGTTTACCGGCCTTAAAGTAGGTGATAAAGTAAAAGGACCCACCGGTGAGTGGAAGGAAAAGCCCGGAACCGTGCTGGCTAAACTGACCCGTGAGCGCAATACCAAGTATATTACTGCTCCTGAGAAAGGCGAGATAGTTTCTATCCGTGAAGATCTGGAGGACCGTTTTGTTGAAGCCGGTGAAGTACTGATAAAAATCCGCCATTTTCTTTCCAAGGAAGAGGTTATTCAGCTCATTCTTAAGAAAGCGCTTTTCCTGTTCAACGCTCCGGAAAAGGCAAAATACTACTTTACCCCTGAAGTAGATACCAAGATCAAAGGTTCAGGTGAGCGCACAGTTAAAGTTACAGAAGGTATGGATTTGTTCATTGTATCACGCATGAAAAGGGAAACTCCGCTCAACTACAGCGGTCCCGAAGGGCTTATCTATTCCGTTTATTTTAATAACGGTGATAATGTGGATGCAGCCCAGCCGCTGATCGGAATCTGCCCAGCCGACCAGCTCAAGCAGATTCAGGAAGTTGTGAACCGCGTGCAGAGTGAATGGGAAGAGGTTGATTAATAAGGACCTTTTGACTTATGCAATGTAGCCATTGACGGACTCTTTTTTTCCGTATTAATAAAGGATTTTTCACATGGGAAATGTGCTTCAGATCAGGGTTATGGCCCGCACATATGATGAGGCTGAAGTTGAAAAAAAATGGCCTTATCTGGTTGATACCGCATGGGGTAAACCTCATGTGGAAGGCCGTGCGCACGGCGTCGTCGAGCTTGTTGAGGACCTTAAGGACAGGCTGGAGCTGGGCATGATACCGGATGAAAAGGCCGAAGCCATGGCTGATTCCATCCGCAAGGCATTTGAATTGAAATTGCGCATGGAAAGAGCCCTTGGCGACTGGAAGGCTTCGGAAGCCAATACCATCAGCTATGATCTTGAAGACGAGCTGAGCATTGCGGAAAAAATAGCATCTAAAAGAAAATTCAGATAAATGGGGGCCTAGATGGCTGGAAGCATGAATAAAGTAATTTTGGTAGGACGTATCGGGCAGGACCCGAAACTTTCATACACAACATCCGGTCAGGCCTTTGCCAACCTTTCTGTAGCCACCGATGAAGGCTACAAGGACCGTAATACAGGGCAGCGGGTTGATAAGACCGAATGGCATCGTGTTACCGCTTGGAGACACACTGCCGAATTTGTGGGCAAGTATCTTTCCAAAGGCAGCCTTGTCCTGGTCGAGGGTAAATTGCAGACCCGTAAGTGGCAGGACCAGAACGGTCAGGACCGCTACACCACTGAGATTGTCGCCAATAACATTCAGGGTCTGGAAGGCCGCCAGAATGCAGGCGGCTATCAGGGCCAGCAGCAGGGCGGATACCAGCAGCAACCTCAAGGCGGCGGGCAGTACAATAACCAGCAGCAGGGTGGCGGCTATCAGGGTCAGCCTCAGCAGCAGTACAATAATCAGCCGCAACAGCAGGGTGGCGGTTTTCCGGATGATGAAGACCTCGGTCCCGCGTTCCCTTCCGAAGCAAGCGGAATGGATGAAGTGCCGTTCTAAAGCCCATAGTTAAAATGACAGTTTCTCCAGCTTGGATTGGGCTGGAGTATCAGATTTCAGGGAGTGGTTTTCAACCGCTCCCTTTTTTTATGCGGTCCGGGTCCGGGCAGGGGAATGCTCCGTAGAAAATATCAATGACACAATGCTTAATTACGTGGTATTATGTAAAAACTGTAGGTGGTTCTGCAGAATTCAGAAAAAGTTATAAGAGCCACGAAAGGCTGCTGCCTGTGGTGTGAAGCAAATATATGCCGGGTGATTATGAAAAATTATAATACAGGACGTCAGTCAAGATATCTAATGGTTGTTTCCATGACGCTTTTGCCTGTTTTGTCACTGGTCTTAATCACAATTTTTTTCTTTTTCCATCCTATTTTTGCAAAAATGGAATTTATTGCAGATACGGTATATGAAGAAATTCGTCCGATAAGGGGTCTGCAGATGGCTTTAATCGTTTCCATGATGGCACCCAATGATTTTTTACTTCATGGAAATATGGAAGAAAAGAAAATTTGGGAGCAGTCTAAAGACGAGGTGGACCATTATTTCATAATGCTGATTAATAATCCTGCATATGCTGCTGAAAAAAGAAAGTTACTTCTACTCAGGGAGGAGTGGGATAAGTGTATCCTTCTGGGGGATCAACTTTTTCAGGTAAAAGATTCAGGGGTGGTTTTCAAGAGCGCGGCAGATTTGATGGAGAAGTTTGATCTAAGTGTAGAGACGCTTGCAGGTGACTTGGATAGTTTTGCCACATACAGGGAGAGTGCGGTACGTTCTGCATACCATACGATTCATGCTCTTAAAACTAAAACAATTATTGCTACGTTGGGAGCAATTCTGCTGGGATTGATTTCAGGTATTTTTGGAAGTATCTGGCTTGCAAAAAGCAGAAGAAAAATGCTTGAATTCATGACAAAGGATGCCCTCACCGGAGCATATAACAGGCGGGCTTTGGATGATGCTTTGCATATATTGAATGAGGATAAGATTGCTTTTTCGGTTTTACTTTTGGATATTGATAATTTTAAGTCAATAAATGATATGCACGGACACGATGCGGGAGATTCTGTGCTTAGATCTTTTGTTGAAGGAACGCAAAATGTTTTACGCACCGATGATCTCTTTGGGAGATATGGCGGTGAAGAGTTTTTGATATTGTTATACGATACCAACCTTAATCATGCAGCTGTTCTTGCAGAAAGAATCAGGAGATCGGTTGAGTTGACCCCGGTTTTTATCCCTTCGTCAGGAGCGCACCTTTCATTGACTGTTAGTATCGGGTGCGCTGCAAGTGATGGTCTTATTCCAAGTGAGGAGGTTGTCAGGAAAGCGGATAAAGCCATGTATATGGCCAAACAGTCTGGGCGAAATCAGGTTAGACTTGCTGAATGACAGTAATTGTTGTGGAAGAATTTGCGTCTATAAGATAGTTGCTTTTATAAAAGAAAACTCCCCGAGATCGTTGAGGTATCGGGGAGTTTTCAGTTTGAATTTTTCTGTGGTTTTGCAGTGCGGTTTACAGGGCATCCACTCCTGATTCCCCTGTTCTGATCCTGACCACCTCTTCCACCGGTGATATGAAAATTTTGCCGTCACCGACCTGACCGGTGCGGGCGGTTTCAGTTACAGCTTCCAGTACCTCGTGTACAATGTCTTCATCAATCACGACTTCAATTTTGATTTTGGGCAGAAAGTCCACCTGATATTCGGCTCCGCGGTATATTTCCTTATGCCCTCCCTGGCGTCCAAATCCTTTCACATCGGAGACAGTCATACCTTTGATGCCTATCTTGCTCAGGCATTCTTTTATTTCTTCCAACTTGAAAGGTCTGATAATGATTTCAACTTTTTTCATTGCTTGCTCCGTTTTTTTGTGTGGAAATTAGTTCTGGTATGCGCTTTCGCTGTGCTCGCTGGTGTCCATGCCTTCTTCTTCAGCTTTCAGGTCCAGACGCAGCGGTGAGACGGCATTGATTACTTTGAGCAGCACATAGCTGATAATCAGGGTGTAGCTGCCGACAATGAAAATACCTTTGAACTGCGAGATCAGCAAGTTGATGTTGCCGTGGATGAGTCCGTCAGCCCCTCCGGGATTGATTGCTGTGGAGGCGAATATGCCGAGGCAGATTGTTCCGGCCAGCCCGCCAACACCATGGATGCCGACGACGTCAAGGCTGTCGTCATAACCCATGCGGGATTTAGCCATGACTGCTCCATAGCAGATAAGTCCTCCGAGCAGGCCTATAATTACAGCTGAGTTGGGGCTGACGAAGCCTGCTGCCGGGGTGATGGTGGCAAGGCCGGCGATAGCTCCCGAAGCAGCACCAAGCGAAGTCGGCTTGCCGCTGTGAAGCCATTCTATTCCGCACCATGCAGCCATCCCGACCATACCTGCGATGTGGGTAGCCACAAATGCTCCTCCAGCTATCCCGTCCGCTGCAAGGGCGCTGCCTCCATTAAATCCAAACCAGCCAAACCAGAGCAAACCTGTTCCAAGCAGGGTCATGGGCAGGTTGTGAGGGATGAACATACGTTTGCCGTATCCTGTGCGGGGGCCGATAAAGATGCAGGCTACAAGTGCTGCTACGCCGCAGGTCAGGTGGACAACCAGCCCCCCTGCAAAGTCGAGCACGCCCATTTCAGCAAGGAAGCCTCCTCCCCAGATCCAGTGGCAGACCGGGTTGTAGACCAGAATGGACCAGAGCAGGCTGAAAACAATAAACGGTGCGAACCTTACGCGCTCGGCAAAGGCTCCGGTAATCAGCGCCGGAGTGATTACTGCAAACATGCATTGGTAGATCATGAATACTATCTCGGGGATGGTGGTAGCGTATGTTTCACTCGGGGCGGCGGTGACTCCGTTCAGGGCAAAATGAGACATGCTGCCGATGAATCCTCCTATGTCCGGTCCGAAAGACATCGTGTAACCGAGATATATCCATTCAACGCTGATCACCGAGATCATGATGAAGCTTTGCATAATGGTTCCAAGTACGTTTTTGCTGCGGACCATTCCGGCATAAAAAAGCGCAAGTCCAGGGGTCATCAGCAGGACAAGTGCTGCTGAAACGAGAATGAACGCAGTATCTCCGGTATTTATCATTTGTGCGACTCCTTGCTTCGATAGTGGGGCTGGTACAAAATTTTTGATGTTTTTAACAAAACTGTCATGTGACAATGATTCAAATTTGTAGCTAACTACAAAAAGGTAACATTTGTGTCAAATATTTTTATTTGGATGTCTGGTAAGGGGAGGAAATGGTTAATTTTAAGTTTGAAGGATAAAGATAGGGTATGAATTGATCTAAAATATGAAAAAAAGGACGTGAAAAGATGTTTTGAGTAGCAAACTACAAAAATGTAGTATTTATAAGACTGAATTTGTGAAAAAATAAAATGAAAATGTGTGTTTTTGTCTGAGATGGTAATCCGAATCGCAACACAAGTTGGTTGCTTACCGGGGCAGGTCAGGAAACATTTTTTTTACAATGGTCGAAGCTTCCTGTGTGGCCATTATTGCTCCGAATTCACTGGTGAATGGTTTCAAGTCGTCAATAAGCCGGGGCAGATCTTCTATACAGGCCCTTGCCGGAGTGAATGGGGGATTGGACGATTTCCGGGCAGTACTATTGGATGCTGGGCGAGATTCAGGCACTTCGGGCACTGTCGTTGGCTGCGGTGCCGGTGATGTCTGATATATGTGGCAGGTAAGTTTCCATGCGACCTGCAGGTCGCGGTATGCATAGCGGTACTCTTTTAACGAAGTATAGGCCTGTCCACGGAGCATGAAGGCCTGTGCTTTTTCCACTTCAGAGTAGTCCGAATCAATAATGTCGGTAAGTTTGTTTACTGCTGCGTCGTATTCCTGATGACGGGTGTATTCCTGTGCCTGCTCAATGGGTTTGTAAAAAAAAGAGCATCCGGTTGCAGCCAGCAGTAAAAGACAGCCCAATGGGATGGTCATAATGCGAAATATCTGCACAGATCCTATTCTCATGATATAATAGTATCGCACAGCCTGATGCCGTATGTCTACGGGGTAGAATGCACAGGTTTATCTCCTCTGTTGAGTGTAACAAGAGTTGCAATTTGATCTTTCTGGTCTTCTTTAAGATCCAGAAATTTTACGTGAAAACCGCAGGAGCAATGAGCTGAGCTTTGTTCTTTCCGAATTCCGGTAAAAAAAGGTAACCTGTTTTTGAGGGAGTATATCTTCAAGTAGAGGAAACTATTGCCTCCAAGGTCGGCCTCGGTGTGAAAGGAACAACCATTTGCTGAAATATGGTGGATTGTTCCATTGACGCTCTGAGCCATGGCCGGATCGTCCTCCAGACTGATTTCAACCGCGAGACTGACATTGATCGGGCATGTCGCACCCTGGATAGAGCATTTTCGGGTCATGCAGGTGCAGATAAATTTTTCATGGTCGTCGAGAAAAACAGGTTGTTTGTGCTTTTCAACAGTGCGTATTGTCGGGACTCCCGATGAAATTGTCAGTACCCGGTTTCTGTCGCAACATGGAGTACGCATTACTTTTCGGACATCAAGGATAGTTCCGGAATAATTTTTTTCCAGCAGTGCGTGGCAGAATTCAGTCGGGCATGAGCAGAAATCCAGCTTAATATAGTTTGACAAATTCGAATTGGCATATTGCTCAGGATTATCCGTGTAGATAATTACCTGATTGAGTTGCTGGCTCATTTTCTACGCTCCTTATAGCTTGTCCGTAATAAGTAATCACGGGAGAAATCTGTTCACCTGCAGGCCGGAACAGGTGCCGGAGACGGACTTTCCCACAGATGATCAAGTGGATAAGTCTGGTCAGATTTCTTCCCGTGAAATATTTTACAATCAATGCCTGTTACCCAACAAAATCATAGTGGCAGGGTGGCACGGCAATGTGCATATCCGCATCGATTTCCGGTACATGAAAGAGAAAGTAAAGGTGCTGTGAAGGCGGGGCGATGAATAAGTTACCGTTCATATGTTTTTTGATGATTCCTTCTGGAAGGCCGTGCATGGCTGCCAGTTTTTTGATGCCTAAACCGATCAGGATCATTGCTTCCCGTTTGAAGTGGACTTCAAAGAGGGAGATTCTGAGTGCTTCACGGTGATTGAGCATAACTTCTTCTGAGCATCCGCACATTGAATCGGGAATAAACATTTCGTCCTCCAATTATTCTTTTTGAAATTGAATTTCAGTATCAATTAAGCTTGGGATAATTGTTTGTCAACAATTAATAAAAGTTTTTGACCCAAAGTATGTTTTGATGGCTGGTGGCTACGGTCCCGGGCAGGAGGCTTCATTCTGGAGTGTGTTTGAAAATTTTTATAGGGTTGGCGGCTGTCAGTAAAAGCGAGGATTGATAAATTATCGTGGTTGTTCATCTGCTTTCTCCTTATAAATTGAAAGCCCGGAACCACTCAGTGGTTCCGGGCTCATTAAATCACAGGGAGATATTTGGTTGTTACGGTTGCATTAAATTTCGAACAACATTTCAAGATCGTCACGGGTGAGCGATTTGAGAGCGGATTGGCCTGGAATAATGGCGTCCGCAACGTTCTTCTTCATTTCCTGCAGGCCGAGGATTTTTTCCTCGACAGTGTTCTGGCAGATCATCTTGTAGGCAAATACCTGACGTTTCTGACCGATACGGTGGGTACGGTCAGTGGCCTGATTTTCCACTGCCGGGTTCCACCACGGATCGTAGTGGATAACGTAGTCTGCAGAAGTCAGGTTCAGGCCGGTCCCCCCGGCTTTCAGGGAGATCAGGAAGATGGGGATATCCGGGCTATCGTTAAAGCGGTCCACCTGGTCGAAACGGTCCTTGCTGGAGCCGTCGAGATAGGCAAAGGGGATGTCCTTAATGGTCAGCCATGAGCGGATCACGTGCAGCATCTGTACGAACTGTGAGAAGACCAGAACTTTGTGTCCGCCTTCGACAATATCAAAGATAAGGTCCTTGAAAGCGTCGAATTTACCTGAAGGCAGGTTGGTGGACAGTCCGGGCATATCCAGTTTCAGTAAGCGCGGATGGCAGCAGATCTGGCGCAGCTTGAGCAGAGCGTCGAGAATGGACATCTGGCTCTTGGCCATGCCTTTTTCGTCCACATCCTTGAGAACCTGATCTTTGAGGCGTTTGGCAAGGGCATTGTAAAGCTCGCGCTGTTCTTCAATGAGTTCGCAGTAATGCACAGTCTCAATCTTGGGCGGCAGATCTTTGGCCACTTCGGACTTGGTACGGCGCAGGATGAACGGTTTCACCCTTGTGCGCAGGTAATTGAGAGTCTCTTCGTCACCATCCTTGATGGGTTTGACAATTCCCCTCTGGAACGCATGCTGTGAACTGAGGAAGCCGGGCATGAGGAACTCGAAAAGGGACCAGAGCTCAAAGAGGTTGTTTTCAATGGGCGTACCGGAAAGGCAGAGGCGCATATCGCTCTTGAGTTTGCGCACCGACTTGGCGGTGATGGTGTTCGGGTTCTTGATGTTCTGTGCTTCGTCAAGAATCACGGAAGTATATTCGTGCTTGAGCAACTCTTCAAGATCCCTGCGCAGCAATGCGTATGTAGTTATTACGATTGTGGAATCAGGAATTTTCTTGAACAGGTCCTCGCGCCTTGATCCGTAAATAGTCAACAGGGGCAGGTGCGGGCAGAATTTCTGCGCTTCACGTTCCCAGTTGGGCATGACCGAGGTCGGTACGATGATCAGGTTAGGTCCGGTTATGCCCCTCTCGTGCAGGGACAGAATGAAAGACAGGGTCTGGATGGTTTTACCGAGACCCATTTCATCAGCAAGAATACCACCGAATTTGTAGTCGCGCAGGAAGTTCAGGTAGCTCAAGCCCTGAACCTGATATGGACGCAGGGTTGCATTCAGTGCCTTGGGCTGGTTGATCATCTTGATTTCATCAAAATTATGAATCTTCTCGCGCAGTTTAACGAAATGTTCGTCGGTCTTGGCATCGGGAAGGTCTTCAATGATCTTGTCCAGCACGGGAGTTTCGTATTGCTCGAACTGCTGCCTTGGAGGCTGTTCGGGGTCGTACCCTAGGGCCTTGAGTTTGTGGCTGAGTTTTTTGAGCCACGATTCCGGCAGGCTGGTGTATGAACCGTCCTTGAGCTGTACGTAACGTTTGCCCTGACTCCATGCTTCCCAGATTTTATCGATGGGTACACGCTGGTCATCATATTCGACAGTGATATCGAGGTTGAACCACTTGTTTTCTTCATCGGTTTCGACTTCGGCAACAATCTGCGGAGAAGTGAGCCTTACCTTGTAACGGGTCAGGTTCTTTTCACCGTAGATGCGGTATGCTTCAACCAACTGCGGATAATGGTCCAGCAGGAAGGTTATGGCAGCTTCCTGCTCCATGAACCAGATGGAGTTGTTACGCGGCTGGAAACCCATGTCGCGCAGCTCTGCGAAAAGCTGGGCCTCCTCGTCCTGAGCACGTCGTACAAGGTAGGATTTATCACCGTCCTTGTAGCTCCCGGTCTGCAGGTCGGGGTTGGGCTCGCCCATGGAAATTTCCCCATGCTCGGTCTCGTAAATATTGTCGACCCTGATGGTCAGCAGTGAGCCTTCCTCATTGAGGTAGAGCTTGGGATTGAACGTAGCCGGAACAAAGAACGGCTGCATCTTCTCAAGGAATTCCTCATGGTCATGCAGGTCGGAAACCGGAATCTGGGTCCAGACACGGTCTAGGAATTCCGGGATATCCGCAGGGGGGATAACCGGATTCTGTATGCGCATTTCCTGCACAAGCTTGGGCGCAAGGGTGGTCTGGACCGGGTAGAAACCCTGTTTCCAGTATACCCAGAGCGGCAGTCTGCCGTAGAAAAACACCTCATCATCATCCATGATGGAGAATGGCGGTTTTCCTTCATCGGAAAGCAGGATGTCGAAGGAGAGCCCTTCCTCGGAAAGTTCCGGGGAGAGTTTCAACTGCATAGTCCTGCTTTCAATACGAATGGGAATATCCGTGTCGCGCAGGAACATGTAATATTCATCTTTGATGGCAGTGAAAAACCATGCATGCAGGCCGGAGGGAATTTCCACCCGGTGTCCCCGGTAATCAAGGTAATGGCCTATTTGCTCGGCTACATGTGGCAGGCTGGGTGAAGTTTCACTCCATTCCGGCTTTTCGATTACATTCTGCAGTTCTATTTCATTCTGCACTTGCGAAAGTCCGGATTTGTTCTGCCGGGCTCTGAAAAAGGCTACCTGCAATCTTTCCGGTTCCGGGTACATGCGGTAAATTATATAATGTTTGCCTGCTTCCGGTTCCAGTTCAGTGGCAAAGAAAGAACGGAAATTCTGGCGCCAGTCGGCCTGTTTCTGGCTTTCGGCTTTTTCTTCTTCCGAATCAAGAGAAAGAAGCAGTTTCAGTGCGGCTGCACCCACGTGTTTGCATACACCGGAAAATGATTCCGGGCAGTTGCAGTAATAGTTAATGCTTTCCTCAGCCAGGTTAAGACCCAGTTCCGAGGAATAAATTTGAAAATCATCGCCTTGAATGGAGGCATCAACATCCCAGTATCTTTCGCGTTTTTTCAGATCAAGCTTCTGGACCCCGTCAGAGTTTACGATCATACGCGAACCTTCCAGAATGTATTCCGGGACGGTTCCTGAGATAAATGATTTAAGAATTGATTTTACTACAGCTTCTTCGTTTTGAGACATGATAACGTTTTCCCCAAACTGTAACTTGCCTTAGTTGTTATGTTTTATTTAGAGGCAGATGTTTTATTTTTAAAATTATCTAGCGTCAGGCCTTTTATGCTGAATCCGTAAAGTAAAAAGCGGTCAGGGTCAATCTGTAACGCTCAGTAGCTTGGCTTTTACTCCACAATAGTCCATACTGTTTATATTATCAATGTAGTTGGCTTAATGGAAGATTTTTATTCAAAAAAATAAGGATAACATGAACAGATTTATTTTAGCCGCAGTGATGATTACTTGTCTGGCTTTCCTTTCTGCCTGCGATCAGGGAGGCGGACAGCATACCGGTGAAAAGGCTGAACCGGAAACGTCTTCTGCCTCGGTTGCTGAAAATATTGTCGATTCCAAGCCTGTATACGGCGGCAGGTATACTGAACCCACACTGGCAGAACCCATGTGTTTGATTTCCGCTCTTTCTTCTGATTCTGCAAGCCATGAGGTCGCCAGCAAGATATTTGTTTCAGCGCTTAAATACAACAAAGATATCGAACTTGTTCCCTATGCTGCCGAATCTTTCGAAGTGCTGGAAGGAGGGAAACTGCTTAAGTTCAAGCTCCGGGAAGACATCCGCTGGACAGATGGAGAGCCTCTTACTGCCGAAGATGTCGAGTTTACATATAATATGATGATTGACCCTAAGACTCCCACCGCTTATGCCGGGGATTTTAAAAATATCAAAGAGTTCAAGCGGACCGGGAAGTACACGTTTGAAGTGCGTTATGATAAAATTTTTGCCCGTTCCCTTATTACCTGGGCTTCAGATATTCTGCCGAAACATATTCTGGAAGGTGAAGACCTGAATACCACCAAATACAGGCGTAATCCTGTGGGAGCCGGACCTTACAAGCTTAAGGAGTGGATTCCCGGCCGAAGATTGATACTTGAGGCTAACGAGGATTATTTTGAGGGTCGTCCGTACATTGATGAACTTGTATACCGGGTCATACCTGATATTTCCACGCAGTTTCTTGAGCTGAAAAGCGGCAGCCTCGACAGCATGGGGCTGACTCCGCAGCAATATCTTTTCCAGACCAAGGGAGGGAATTGGGACCGTAATTTTCAGAAATTCAAGTACCTGTCCTTTTCTTATTCCTATCTCGGATTTAATATGGAAAGCCCCTTTTTTAAAGACCTGCGGGTGCGCAGGGCCATTAACTATGCAATTGATAAGGAAGAAATTGTAAAAGGTGTGCTTTTCGGTCTTGGGTATCCGGCCATGGGGCCTTATAAACCCGGGACATGGGTATATAATGATAAGCTCAAGCCTTATGGCTATCATCCGGAAAAAGCAAAAGCTCTGCTCAAAGAGGCCGGCTGGGTCGATACAGACGGTGACGGGATTCTTGACCGTGACGGTAAGCCTTTTTCTTTTTCCGTTATTATTAATCAGGGAAATTCCTTGCGTATTAAGTCCGCAACAATTATTCAAAACCGTCTGAGGGATGTCGGAATCGAAGTGAAAATCAGGACTGTTGAGTGGGCGGCTTTTTTAAAAGAATTTATTGACACCGGCCGTTTTGATGCCACTATCTTAGGGTGGAACATCCTGCAGGATCCCGATATTTATTCTGTCTGGCATTCATCCAAGGCTGTTCCCGGCGGACTGAATTTTATCAAATATAAAAACGATGAGCTTGACGAGTTGCTCGATAAAGGCCGTTCCACTCTGGATCAGTCCGAACGCAAGGTCATTTATGACCGGGTTCAGGAGATCATGCATGAAGAACAACCTTATTGCTTTCTTTACGTTCCAATGGCTTTGCCAATATACAGTAGTAGAATTCAAGGTCTGAAAGTGGAGCCAGCTGGTCTGGGCTATAATGCAGACTGGTGGTGGATTCCCACTCAATTACAGAAGAAACCGAGTTTACAGCAGTAATTATGATACGCATTAATGAAATCACTGACATTGTCAGTTCCTATATCGACGATCCCGATCTGGATTTGATCCAGAGGGCTTACGTCTTTTCCGCACGGGCTCATGAAGGACAGGTGCGTCTTTCAGGTGAACCTTATCTTGCCCACCCGCTGCATGTGGCTAAAATTCTTGCTGATATGCGTCTTGATGAACCCACCGTTGCCGCCGGGCTTTTGCACGATACGGTTGAGGATACCGACACAACCATTGATGAGATCGCAGATCTTTTCGGTGAAGAGGTGGCGGATATTGTTGACGGTGTGACCAAGATCAGCATGATGGATTTTGAGTCCAAGGCCATCGCCAAGGCCGAGAACATCCGTAAGATGATTCTGGCCATGGCTGAAGATATCCGCGTACTCATGGTTAAGCTTGCCGACCGCCTGCACAACATGCGTACCCTTGATTTTCAGAAGAGCTACAAGCAGTTGCTTATAGCTCAGGAAACCATGGATATCTATTCTCCCCTTGCCAACAGGCTCGGCCTGTACATGGTCAAGCGTGACCTTGAAGACCTCTGTCTCTACTACCTTAAGCCGGACGTTTATCAGGATATCACCGACGGTCTGGAGCGCCAGCATACCATAGGCAAGGAATACGTTGACAACGTTATCGGGCTGCTGAACGGAATTCTGGACAGCAATCAGATAAAGGGCACCATTTACGGACGAACCAAGCATATTTTCAGCATCCATAATAAAATGCAGCGTCAGAACCTGAGCCTTGATCAGGTCCATGATATCATTGCATTCAGGGTCATCGTGGAATCCGTGAAGGATTGTTATTCTGTGCTTGGTCTGGTCCATTCCATGTGGAAGCCTGTTTCCGGCAAGTTCAAGGATTATATTTCCATTCCCAAGGCCAATATGTACCAGTCCCTGCACACCACCGTTATCGGGCCGGAGGGTGAGCGCATCGAGATCCAGATTAGGACCGAAGAGATGCAGCAGGTTGCGGAGTACGGTGTTGCCGCCCATTGGCAGTATAAGGAATCCGGTAGAAGTGATTCCAAGCAGAACCGTGATGCCGAGCGTTTTTCATGGCTGCGTCAGATTATGGATTGGCAGCGTGAGCTTGAGGACCCCCGTGAGTTTATGGCTTCGCTCCGGTTCGATCTCTTTAACGATGAGGTTTATATTTTCACCCCTGCCGGGGAGATTAAGGAGCTTCCGGATGGAGCTTCTCCCGTGGATTTTGCCTATTCCATTCATACCGAAGTCGGTAACCATTGTACCGGGGCCAAAGTCAACGGGCGTATGGTTCCGCTTAACTCCGTGCTTAAAAACGGTGATACCGTTGAGGTTTTTACCGACAAGAAACGCAAGCCCAGCCGGGATTGGCTCAAGTTTGTAAAAACAGCCAAGGCCCGGACCCGCATCAAGCATTACATCCGGACAGAAGAAAGGACCCGTTCCATCATCCTTGCCAAGGAGTTGCTTGAGAAGGAAGGCCGGCGCATGAATATCAATGTACCCAAGGCCATGAAAGACGGCTATTTTGTCATGCTGGCGGATGAGTTCAATTTCAGCAGTGTAGACGATCTGCTTTCCAATATCGGCTATTCGCGTATTACTCCGCGCAAGGTTTTGGGCCGTCTATACGCGGTTATCAATGAAATAGAGGGTACCGGCGAAGAGCTTCCCAAACAGGAACCGCATCATACAGTCGAAGGGGATAAGGGCAAAAACGCTGCCAATTCCATTGATATTGAAGGCGTGGATAATGTCCTGATCCGTTTTGCCGGATGCTGCACTCCGCTTCCGGGTGAGCCGATCATCGGCTACATCAGCCGTGGGCGCGGGGTGATCATTCATTCAGCAACCTGCCCCAATATCAAGAATCTTGAGGAAGAAAGATTACTCAATGTTTCATGGACCGGAGGGCAGGAAGAATCCCATCATCCGGCACAGATTCGTATCCGGTGCAGGAACCGCAAGGGCCTGTTGGCAAAAATATGTACCGTGCTTACTGAAATGGACGTGAACATTGATTCCGGTGAATTCAAATCCGACCTCGACGGCAGTTCCGTGCTTGAATTCACAGTGGAAGTCATCGATCTCGGTCACCTCCACCGTTCCCTGAATAAGCTCAAGACCATTGAACATGTGCTGGAAGCTACTAGGTTGAGTTAGGTGGCGTAGTGGAGAATAGCGATCTTAAGCCCATAGAAAAGTGGGATTCATTTTTTATCGACTGGCAGACAATGCGTTCTCTCGAGTATGATCGTTGGGAGGAATTTTTTTCGCTTTTCAATGAAGCCGATAAGGACCGTAAGTCGTGTCGGTTAGATCTGAATGAGCGTGTGCAGGACTTAGAATCCTTTTTTACTGATTTTGATTGTAAGCATAAAAACTTTCTCGCAGCAGGTAATGCCATCGACATTTGGAACGTTGCCGGGATCAAAAGGCGCGAGCTGCCTAATACTTCTATATTGGCGTGGCTTTGGGATTGTCGAGGGGATCACGGTCAGGGGGATGCTTTTTTAAAGAATTTTATGAGCCTAGTGTATGAAAAATACAAGGACTCCCTCCCTCCGTGTTTTCCTTGTTGCGAACTGCCTGAAAGATACATAACCCGTACTGAAATATGCCCCGGAATAGATAACCAAAGTCGGGTTGATATTGAAATTCTGGGCAGTGGACTTCAGCTTTTTGTTGAGGTGAAGATTGATGCAGCTGAAACTGGTAATCAGCTCAGCCGTTATCTCGATATAATCGAGATGCGTAGAGAAAAGGAGAGAGGTGTTATCTATCTGACTCCCGGTGGTAAGTCTCCAGATGATCAAAGTCTTAAGTCTGTTGTTCCCGTAAGTTGGAAAGATGTAGCTTTAAGTTTGGAAAGAACTCTTACCGGACTTAATATTAAAAATTCCATGTGTCATTTTATGGTCAGTCAATTTAGTGAATATGTAAGGTCCTTTTAGGTTAAATTATGAAGTATTCTAATGAATTATGCCGGCTGGTTGCTAATAACATTGAAATTCTTGAAGAAGCTCCAAGTGTGCTTTCGGATATCGAATCAAAGATGTTCAAGGCTATGAATAAAAGGATTAAAGAGCGGATTGAGAATGCAGGTGATTGGAAAGGGGTGTATGATTACTATACAAACGATAAATATAATGAAACAAGCTTTGCTCCTTTGTCTTGGCCGAATAATGCAGAAGAAAATTATGCAGCGTTTTTTACCTTAAGCCTTTTTGACGAAGAAGATTCGTATTGGGTGTCTGTTTTTTTCGGTTTGAAGAATTCCAGCATGTGTTTCAATGTGGGGTTTGACGCAAATTACTTTTCGTTAACAGATTCAGAGTTAAAAGTTAAAGTTAATGAGTTTTTTGCCAATCATAATGAGTTATCGCAGCGCGGTTTTAGGTTGATTTATCCCACCTCTAAATACTGTCGCTTAAGCAGGGGATTTAGTTTTGATCGTAATAAGTTTATTGAGGAACTTCCTGCTTGGGATGAAACTTTTGATCCGCTGGACAAGGCACTAGATGATGTTCTTGCCAGTGTGCCTCTGATTGAAAAATTTATTGATGAGCTCAAAAACTGATTTTTTTATAGCTTGAATAAATCAAATTAAACCTCCCGCTGAACAGGATTCAGGGGGAGGTTTTTTACATTTCGGCAATGATGGCTGCTGTCGTTTTTACTTCAATAATGATTGGAGCGTACAGTTCCGACCAGACGAAATTATGATGTTTAATGATTGTTGAGGCATTGAGGTAGGGTTTGTCTGCCGTGGTGTGTGCATCTGAGGCTACTTGTATTTTGTAGCCCATACTTGCAGCCTGCCGGACAGTTGTATCGATACAGAAATCCGTACAGCAACCGGTGATGATAAGTTCGTCAGCACCGGCGTCAGTAAGTTTTTTTGCAAGATCGGTTTTGCAGAAAGAATCGCAGCAGACCTTTTCTACCGTCACGTCAGTGGGCCGGAAATCAAGTTCGTCAAGAATCTGCCAGCCATCCGAGTCCCGTCCTAGTCCATCTTCCTCATTATTGTGGCGGATAAATATTACGGGGATATTTTTGTCCCGCGCTTCTCCGGTGAGTAAATTTATTCTGCTGACTACTCCTTCTGTATCGTAGCGGTTTCCCGTTGCAAACAGTGCTTTCTGCATGTCTATGACCAGTAGTGCTTTCATGTGATTGTCCTTCCTGTAGGTTGAAATAAGCCGGATTCACGTTTTTTTAGTTTGCTTTAAGGAAGAAGAAAAGCTTTGTCTTCATATTAATGTAAATGCTCAAATAACTCTGTAAAATTATTATTCAAAAGTTTTAAACGATCAATTTAAACAAAAAATTTAAACAAACGTTTGACTTTGTGCAGGATGGTGTTTAGTTCTGTCCTTGTAAAGAATGAAGAAATCTCAGGTGAAAGGATCAGATATGACACAACATCCCAGAGGAAAGACGAATAAAGCCCGTGGCGAAGAAACTCGCCAGAAGCTTGTTGAAGTGGGCTTGAGGCTATTTGCCATGAACGGCTTCAACGGCGTGAGCATGCGCAGCCTTGCTTCGGAGGCGGAGGTGAATCTGGCAACAGTCGGCTATCATTTCGGTGGTAAGCAAGGGCTTTACGAAGCTGTCATCCATGAGATTATCCGTTTTCGTGATGAAGTTATGCCCGGTGAGGATGCTGTACGGGAACAGCTTGCCCGGTTCGAAGCCGGGGAAATAAACAAGGAAGATCTGGTCTCATGGTTTTTTCGTTCCCAGATGCAGGGTATTCTCAGTGATCCCACAAGCCTTTGGGGGGTTATGCTGCTTAACCGCGAGTTGGCTGATCCGAGTGATTCATATCAGTTGCTTGATAGTGAATTTTTTACTCCATCCATTGATTCAATGGTTTTGCTGCTCAAGGCTGCAATGCCGGAAGAGACTTCGTACACCGAGGTTATGGCGGTAGGGTTGGCTTTGATTGGCATAGTTCTCAAGTTTGTTATGCCCAAAGTTTTTACCGACCGTGTGGGCTGGGACGAGATAACTCCGGAACGAGTTGAGGAACTTATTGAAATTTTGTCCAGAAGGGCAGTAGCTTTTGTCTGCTGTTAGGAGGCATACTAAAATGAAAAAAATAATCTTTATTTCAATATTGGTGCTTGGTTTTGCGCTATCAGGCTGTAAGGAAAAGCCTTCCCCAGTGCAGGAAGTTTTGCGGCCGGTAAAGACCATGCAGGTGGGTGAAGGCACTGCCGGCAGACAGTGGGTTTTTTCCGGCACAGCCGAGGATGCCCTGCAGTCCGATCTTTCTTTTCGCGTGGGTGGAAAAATTACGTCTTTTCCCGGTGATCAGATCGGCCGTAAATTCAGTGCCGGTGAAGTTATCGCACGGCTTGATCCTGCCGATTACGAGCTTGAAGTTCGGCAGGCTGAGTCCAACCTGGAACAGGTCCGTGCCAATTACATACGCGCCAAGGCTGATGTAGACCGCATTGAGCAGCTCTACAAACGTAAGGTTGTGTCCAAGTCCGAGCTGGATCAGTCAGAGGCTGACTTTAAATCCTATCATGCCCAACTGAATGCCTCGGCAAAGAAGCTTGATATTGCCCGCAAGCGTCTGCGCTACACAGTGCTTAAGGCTCCCTTTGACGGCTGGGTCGGCGCGGTGGCTGTAAATGTGCATCAGAACGTGCAGTCCGGGCAGAAGGTCGTCGGCTTTAATGCCGGTAGACAGATGAAAATGTCTATTTCCCTGCCCGATACCCTGATAGCCAGCGTGAATGAAGGGGAGAAGGTGCAGGTTACTTTTGATGCCCTGCCCGGTAAGACCATGAAGGGGGTCATCATGGAAGTGGGCATCGGAACCAACGAAGGCGCTTCTTTCCCGGTTAAGGTTTATCTTGATAATTCCAAGCAGTTGGTGCGCAGCGGCATGTCCGGTAATGTGTGCTTTGCCGGGCGTTCTGTCAGTACCAATATTTTCGTAGCCCCATCAGCCATTGTCGGTAATCCTGACGGCAGCAAGCATGTCTGGGTAGTTCAGAACGGTTCTGTGGTTAAACGTCGTGATGTGACGGTTGGTTCCATGTCTTCTAAGGGCGTTCTGATTAAAGACGGGCTTAAAGCCGGTGAAATAGTGGTCACACGCGGTGTCCATTCCCTTAAGGATGGTTTGAAGGTTCGTAATGTCGGGGGGCTGTCGTGAATCTCGCCAGATGGTGCATAGAAAATAACAGGACTTCAATAGCCCTGTTTGTGCTGATTGCCTTTGCAGGTGTGTCCACGTTCTTCAGTATTCCAAAATCAGAAGATCCTGATTTTACAATTCGTACCGCTGTGGTGAGCACTGTTTTCCCTGGTGCCTCGCCGCAGAGGGTGGAAGAGCTGGTAACGGATAAGCTGGAAGAAAAAATCAGGGAAATTGATGTTATCAAGAACGTCAGGTCCCAATCCATGACCGGGCTGTCGATTATCGAGGTTGAATTTCAGGACAACCAGAAAAATATGACCCCTATCTGGCAGCGTTTGCGCAACAAAGTGCTTGATGCAAAAAGCAATCTGCCTGCCGAGGCTTACGAGCCGGTTGTCAACGATGAATTCGGGGATGTTTTCGGTATCGTGGTTGCCCTGACCGGAGACGGCTTTACCTACCGCGAACTAAAAGATGTAGCCGACTATACTCGTGATGAATTGCTCTCCATTCCCAGTGTGGGCAAGGTTGATCGCTGGGGATTGCAGGAAGAGCGGGTTTTTGTGGATTTTTCCAACTCGCGCATGGCGGCTGCCGGGATTACCCCCTTTGCCTTGGCCCAGATGCTTAACCAGCAGAACATGATCCGTCCCAGCGGCTCGGCCAAGGTCGGACCTGAGCGTATTTATATTGAGCCGACCGGGGAATTCAAGTCGGTTGATGATATCAAGGATATGTCCCTGCGCATCGAAGGCATGAAGTCTTCGCTCAAGCTTTCCGATGTCACCGACATCAGCCGCAGTTTTGCTGATCCGCCGGGGGTCATGGCCCGTTATAACGGTGAACCGTGCATCATGCTGGCAATTTCCATGGCCGACGGCAATAATATTATGGAAGTTGGTAAACTGGTTTCCGAAAAGCTTGAGAAGCTTTCCAAGAATCTTTACCACGGCATGGAATACAATGTGATCGTCTATCAGCCAGATTACGTAGATACGGCGGTTACCGATTTCATGATCAACCTTCTAGAATCATTTGTTTTCGTAGTTATAATTATTCTTGTTTTCGCAGGATTCAGGACCGGGCTTATCGCCGGTTCGCTGGTGCCCATGGCCATGCTGGGATGTCTTGCTTTGATGCCACTTTTTAATGTAGGGCTGCAGCGCATTTCCATTGCTTCGCTGATCATTGCATTGGGTATTCTGGTTGATAACGGGGTTGTTGTTTCCGAGGCCATACTCGTTCGGCTTGCCGCCGGGGAGGATCGTCTGAAGGCTGTTGTAGGTTCGGTTTCTGAGTTGTGGATGCCGTTGCTGGCCGCTTCCCTGACCACTGTTTTTGCCTTTCTGCCCATTCCGCTGGCGGAAAACGCCACCGGGGAATACTGCTTTTCCCTGTTCGTCGTGGTCAGCCTGACCTTGCTTTGTTCATGGGGGCTGTCCATGTCCATGGTGCCTATGCTTTGCTATTATGTGCTGAAACCCAAAGTTGTGGTGCAGAGTTTTTCCAGCCGCATGTATCATATTTATCGTTCCATGCTGCTTTTCTGCCTCAAGCACAGGCCCAGTTTCCTTGCAGTGGTGCTTATCGCATGCATGGCTGCTTTCTGGGGATTCCAGTTTGTACCCAAAATGTTCTTCCCGCCCAACGAGCGTGCCCAGTTTACCATTGATTTCTGGCAGCCTTTTGGAACAGACATCACCGCTACCGCTGATGAAGTTGGCAAGCTGGAGAGGTTTTTGCTTGCGGATGAAGGCGTGGAAAGTGTCGGGACCTTTATCGGGCATGGCGGACCCCGCTGGTACCTGCCCCTGAACCTTGAGCAACGTAACAACAACCTTGCCACTTTTGTAGTCAACACCAAGAGTGTTGAAGCAACTGATGATGTTATTGAACGTGCTCGTAAGGAACTGAAGTCAAATTTTCCCGATGCTGATTTCAGTCTCAAGAAGCTGATGAACGGGCCTCCGGTAGGCGCCCCGGTGCAGATTCGTATTTCCGGTCCGGATCAGAAAACACTCTATCTCCTGCGGGACAAGATTGCTGCAGTTCTGGAAAAGACTCCCGGAGTTGCCCGTGTCTGGGATGACTGGGGTCAGTGGACTAAAAAAATGGAAGTCAACGTGGATCAGGATAAGGCCCGTCAGGCCGGATTAACCAGTTCTGATGTGGCTCTCAGTCTGCAGTCCAGCATGAGCGGTTATCAGGCCTCGGTTTATCGAGACGGTGATACCAATATCCCCATCATGCTGCGTACTGAGGGTGATTTCCGTAACCGGCTGGATAAGCTGGAGAGTCTGAATGTCTATTCATATCAGGCCCAGAAGAATGTCCCGCTCAGTCAGATAGCATCATCCGAACTGGTCTGGCAGCCTTCTGATATCCGCCGCAGGGACCAGACCCGGACCATGACCGTTAAGGCGGATTTGTTCGACGGCTACTTCGCTACATTGACTCTGGCTGCAGTTCAGCCGGAAATTGACAAGATGATACAATCATCAAACTGGCCGATGGGTTATTCCGTGGCTTACGGCGGGGAGTTTGAGAAGAGTCAGGAAAGTCAGGATGCCATTAACGCACACATGCCTCTTGCCATGGGGCTTCTGGTTCTGGTGCTGATTTTTCAGTTCAACTCCTTCAGGCGTCCGCTGATTATCCTGCTGACCCTGCCGCCCATGATGTGCGGGATTACTCCGGGGATGATTCTGACAAATTCGCCCTTCGGCTTCATGCCCATGCTGGGAATGATCAGTCTGCTGGGGATTATCGTCAACAACGCCATCATGCTCATTGACCGTATCGAAATATTGCGCGGGCGGGGGATGGCCTTGGATAATTCCATTGTGCTGGCTTCCCTTGAGCGCGCGCGACCGATCATCATGACTGCAACTACCACCATTATCGGTATGGTCCCGCTTTCACTGCAGGGCGGTGAAATGTGGCGTCCCATGGCCAACTGCATCATGTCCGGTCTCATGTTCGCAACTGTGCTGACCCTGATTCTCTGCCCGGTTCTCTATTCACTATTCTTCAAACAGAGTTTCAAGAAATACGAATGGAGTCAGGATGTTGTCAAGCAGGGCAGTGATGTGTAGCAAAAGTGTATTAAAATAATAAAGGCCCGCAATTCTTTATGAATTGCGGGCCTTATTGTTTTTTGGGATGTCTTATATATTTTCAACAATCTGCTGGATACTGTCAACCAGATGCTTGGGAGTGGATGCTCCGGCAGTCAGGCCGATTTTGTTAAGTTTTTTGAGTTCCTCAAAGGGAAGTTCCTCGGCAGTTTCCACATGGGTGCATTTGGTTCCTGCTGTTTCCACAACTTGTACCAAACGGCGGGTGTTTCCGCTGATGCGGCCGCCCACAACAATCATGTGATCCACTTCCCCTGAAAGGGAGATGGCTTCATCCTGACGTTGGCGTGTGGCATCGCAGATGGTGTTCAGGGTTATAAAGTCGATGCCTTTGCTTTCCAGATAACTGATGCAGTCAGTGTAGACAGAGCGGTCCTGAGTGGTTTGGGCCGCAAGGCAGTATTTCTGGTCCGGGTCCAGATCGATGGCCTGAAGTTCATCACGGGAATCAAAAAGATGCGGACCTGCGGGACCGTAGCTGAGCAGGCCTTTTACTTCCGGATGGCTGTCCTCGCCGTAGAGCAGAAGAACCCGGTTGTCTTCAGTGTTGCGTTGGATAAGCAGTTGCGCTTTTTTGACTTTGGGGCAGGTGGCGTCAATGACATTTACACCGCGCTGGCGCAGCTCTTCTTCCACTGCTTTTGGTATGCCATGGGCGCGGATGACAACGTAAGCCCCTTCAGGAACGTCCTCCGGGGTCTTCGCGGTGATAACACCTTTTTTCTCGTAGTCTTCAAGGACCTGAGGATTGTGAATGATCGGTCCGAGTATGTATATTTTCCCGCTTTCATTTTTTTCAATAAGAGAGTCCAGTTTGTTGAGTGCAAGGTCCACACCCATGCAGAAACCGGCTGTTTCCGCTCTGATAACTTCAACCATTTAAGGCCTCCATATATTCACAGTACCTGAGCACTGAGTTGTTCGTGTCTGCTTAAAGGTATTTATATTACATTTCATCATGCTGTTTGGCAATGAGGCTGTTTTGAGCTGAACTTGGTTATAACCCATTGACCCTCAAGGGGAAGGAGAGTATTTTGCCGGAAAATTTATTTTGACTCTTAAAGCTGGAATCAATTGGAGCCTTATAAGATGAGTTCTGAGATTGTAAAAAAATATAGAGAAAGAATAGCGGAAGCATATGAATTGCACCGCAAATATGTAAACCCCCAGTTTGTGAGGGTTCTTGAAGTTATCGGCTATGACCGGAATTATGTTAGTTCCGAGGGAGCCTACCTGACCGATGCCAAGGGCGTAGAAGTTCTGGATTTTCTTTCCGGTTTCGGTGTCTACAATATCGGACGCAACCACCCTTATGTTGCCGGTGTCCTTAAGGAAGTAATGGATGAAAAGACCGCCAGCATCGTACAGATGGACCTCGGGGTCATGTCCGGCATGCTCGCAGAGAAATTAGCTGAACTTGCTCCCGGCGACCTTGAAGCTGTATTTTTCACCAACTCCGGAACAGAAGGTGTTGAAGGCGCGCTCAAGTTTGCCCGTCAGGCCAGCGGAAAGCATAAGCTGGTCCATTGCCACCATGCCTTCCACGGGTTGACCCTCGGTTCTTTGTCCGTAAATGCCAACCGCGAATTCAGGGATCGTAACGAACCCCTGCTGCCCGGCTGTACTGCCGTACCTTTTAACGATCTGGATGCCTTGGAAGAGGCTCTTAAGGGCGGCGACGTGGGCGCCTTCATTTTTGAAACCGTGCAGGGTAAAGGTGTTTTCGTTCCTGAAGACGGTTACCTCGCAGGTGCGCGCGAACTGTGCGACAAGTACGGCACCTACATGATTGCTGACGAAGTTCAGTGCGGGCTGGGGCGGACCGGGAAGATGTTCGCAGTTGACCATTGGGGTGTGAAGCCCGATATTCTGGTTATTTCCAAGGCTCTTTCCGGTGGATATATTCCTGTGGGGGCGATAATTACCACCCGCGAGATTCATGGGAAAATTTTTGATTCCATGGAACGTTGCTTCGCACACTCCAATACTTTCGGTCAGAATGACCTTGCCATGGCAGCCGGGCTGGCGACTATAGAAATCCTTGAAAGAGAAAATCTGGTGGAAAATGCCGCCAGAATGGGTGCCCGAATTGAAGAAGGGATGCAGAAGCTTGCCGGCAAGTATGAAATGCTGACCGAAATCCGCGCCAAGGGGTTAATGATAGGCATGCAGTTCGGTGAACCTAAATCCATGACTTTGAAAGCCAGTTGGAAGCTGCTGCATAAAATGAATGATGACCTTTTTTGTCAGATGATAACCATGCCGCTGCTGGAAAAACATAACATTCTCAGCCAGGTTGCCGGACACGGACTTGATACTGTAAAGATTTTGCCTCCGTTGATGATCACCGATCAGGATGTGGATAAATTCCTCGCCGCCATGGATGATGTGCTTAAAGAGGCGCATAAGATTACCGGATCCGCATGGAAAACCGTGAAGGACCTTGGAATCCGTACTGCAAAGACTTCATAGCCGGAATTTATTGTTTAAAAGCTGAATTCGAAATTCGTGGATATTATGGGAGGCAAACTGTATGATAGTTTGCCTTCTTTGATTATATGCCACGCCAAAAAAGACCCCTGCCGATCTATACCGCAGCGGGCAGAGTTTGATGAATATTTTTTATAATGTCTTGGAAAGATTGATCCGTATTATCTGGAGAATGGTCCGCAAGGCCCCTGCTGCCGTTGTCATTTGCGCTGTGGTTTTGGCCGCAGCATCTGCTGCTTCTTCTGCGCTATGGCTTAAGCTGGATAGTGATCAGGATAATCTGATTTCACACGAGCTTCCTTTTCAGAAACGCAATATTGCCCAGATTAAAAATTTCGGTGATCAGGAATACATGTTTGTGGTCATCAAGACCGGAGGCAATGACGCAGGCAAGCAAAAGGCCGCTAAGTTCGCTGTCTCCCTCGCTGCCAAATTGAAGAAACGTCCTGATCTGGTTAAGGAAGTCCACTACGCCATGTCCGCCCGTGATATGGGACCGGGAGTGCTGATGTTCGCTTCCCCGGACGAACTGCGTCAGTTCGTGACCCTTGCCCGTGATTTCGGGCCACTGGGTAAGGAGTGGTTTGAAGCTCCGGGGCTTTCCCGCTTTCTGGATATGACAGCCGGGTTAATTAATGGTGATAAAGGGGGCGAGAAGGGCGGCAGTGTCAATTCGGAAATGTTCGACCCCTTCCTCGGCGCATTGGATAACCTTGTGGGCGAGATGCAGTCCTCCCTTGTATCCGGTCCGGCCCTTGAGACCCTGAACGCACCTGTCTTTGATCTGGATAAAGCCGGAATTCAGTATTTCTTCACCCGCAACGGCAAATTGCTGATCATGCGCATCCTGCCCAAAAAGGATTTCCGGGTAATGGATGTTATCGGTCCTTCCCTGAATTTTGTGCGTTCTTCACTGGAATCCGTGCGTGCCGAGTTCCCCGATGTTGAGGCCGGTTTGACCGGGCGTCCGGTGCTTTCCGCCGATGAAATGCACACCACGGATCAGGATATGACTATTGCGGCCGTGATTTCTGTGGTTGTAGTCGGTCTGATGTTCATGTTTATCCTGCACGGCTGGCTGCGGCCCATGCTGGTGATGGGGTCGTTGTTCTGCGCCATGGCCTGGACCTTCGGTTTTACGCTGGTCACATTGGGCAGTTTGAATCTGCTCTCCATTGTTTTTGCCCTTGTGTTGGTCGGTATCGGGGTGGATTTCGGTATCCATATCGTCATGCGTTATGTAGAAGCTGCCGATTCAGGCATGTCCCCGGATGAAGCGGTGGAAGAAGCGCTGGTTCATACCGGACCGGGCATACTGCTTGGCGGATTGACCTCGGTTTGCGCATTTTATGCTGTGCTGGGACAGGACTTTGTTGGCCTTGCCGAATTGGGACTTGTCGGCGGGACCGGGATTATTTTCTGTCTGATCTCCATGCTAACTGTGCTTCCGTCCATGATGCTTATTGCCGGGCGGCGTAACTGGTTCCCGTCCTCCCGTCCGCGTATGGCGACCATGCCTTTCATGGAAAAGATTATTTCGCATCCGGTGGCTGTCCTGCTGGTTTTTGCTGCACTTACAGCGCTGGCCATTCCCGGAATAAAGAAGGCCGGTTTCAACTATAATCTGTTGGAACTGCAGGCAAAAGGGTTGGAATCAGTAGAATATGAACATGTTCTGATAAACGACTCCGATGAATCCACATGGTTCGCGGTTATGACCCGTCCGGACCTTGAGTCTGTGAAGTCTCTTATCGCAGAACTCAAGAAGGTTCCGTCCGTGGGCCGTATTGAGTCCATTCTCGATTTTCTGCCCGAAGGACAGCATGAGAAAGCGGAAATCCTGCGCGGTGAGGCCAAAGCTATGGCAGGAATCAATCTAGAAGCCCGTAATTCCTATCTTGTCCCGGCTGAAGTCACAGCTTCCCTCGAGAATCTGATCGAGTCCCTTGAAAATCTGGAGGAAAAGTTATTCTCCGCAGGGGCGAAAGAAGAGTTGCAAAAGGTTACCTCTATTATTGATCGAGCAGATACCTGTCTGGAAATTCTTGAAAAGACTCCTGCGGATGCAGTCAACCTGACTCCTCTTCAGTCCCGGCTGGTCAATGAACTGTCCAGTTCCTTTGCATGGCTGAAGGAAATTCTTGAGGTGCGTTCGGTCACTCCGAACGATCTGCCTGATCATTTGCGTTCTCTTTACGTGGGTAAAGACGGTAGGTTTATGGTCAAGGTTTCCCCGGTTGAAAATGTATGGGATTTTGAAAAGCTGACCGGGTTCGTGGCTGATCTGCGTAAAATTGATCCCGAAGTGACCGGGGTTCCGGTGGTGGTTCTTGAATCATCTCTGCTGATGCGTGAGACATTTCTGGAAGCTGCGGGGCTGACCCTGATACTGGTTTCAATTCTTCTTTTCCTCAGTTCTTTCAGCCTCAGTTATGTGCTGCTGACTCTTGTACCGCTTTTTGCCGGAATCTTTTGGCTGCTGGAGATTATGGGGCTTACCGGACTGAGCTTTAATTTAGCCAATTTCTTTGCTATCCCTGTACTTATTGCTATCGGTGTTGACGGCGGCGTCCATTTTCTGGCCCGCTGGAAAGAGCTTTCCCAAGGGGAGCGTCTCTACCATACCAGTACCCCGGTGGCAGTGGGGCTTAGTTTCTGCACCACCATGATCGGATTCGGCGGCCTGCTGCTGGCTCATCATCGCGGCCTTGCTTCGTTGGGCGGCATCATGGTCACCGGCTCTGCTACTTGTCTTGTGGGCTGTATGGTGGTTCTACCTGCTGTATTCAGACTGATTGAAAGGATTAAAGGAAAATAATTTATGTTCAAAAGAGTTATCGCATTTGCATTTATTCTTGTTTTTGTCCTGAGTTCTAGTGCTTTTGCCGGTCGGTTTGATTTTGCCATTCTTCAGCCCGGACAGCCCGGCACCACTGCCGAAGCTCAGCCGGTAATGGATGAATTTGCCGGATATCTCTCGGCTAAACTTGGAGAGAAAGTGCAGGGTGTTTATTACAACGATTTGAACGAGGCTCTTGCTTACCTCAAGAAGGACAAGCCCGCGTGGGCTATCTGCGGACTGACTTTCTTCAAGTCTTATTCCTCTGAATTTTCCATGACCCCGGTTGCTTCAACTCTGCCTCAGGGTATGAGAAAAGATGTCTGGAGGTTGATCGTCCCTGCAAACGGCCCGGATTCCCCGGAAGCTGTTCAAGGTAAAGTCTACGGTTCCATGCTTTATACCCCGCAGTCCCGTGAGATTCTTTTCGAAGGTAAAAAAGACGGTGACTTCAGTGTGGAGGGGACACACAAGGCTTTACGCATGCTACGGAAAGTCAATAAAGGTAAAGTTTCCGGCGTGGTGCTTGACGCAGTACAGTATTCGGTCATCAAGGACTCGGACCGCTACTCAGGAACCAAAGTCATTTACGCTTCACCTGAACTACCCAACAGTCCGGTGGTTTGGTTCGGCAATACAAATGACGATGCGTTTAGGCTTCAGTCCGTGCTTCTGGATATGGACAAGGATCCGGCAGCAAAGGATCTGCTTAAACTTTTGCAGACTTCCGGCTTCAACCCCGCTGATAAGGATTTGAAATAATGAAGGGGCTGCGTGTTATTTCTTTATTGGTTGTATTGTTTATCTGCGGTTGTTCAGCCCAGTACAACTTGCCACTTCATGAGTGCAATGAAGACGGAGTGGTGCTTTGGAAACCGTGTTCACAAGCGCAGGCCGAGGTGCTTTCCAATTCCGCAAAAGGGAATGATATCCTGCAAGGAGCTGCCTGCTCAGCGTGGCTGCTGGAAAGCGGGACTGTTAAAACAGCTGATTACGCAAAATCTTCGCAGATTAAGTTGAAGGCCTTTCTGGATAAAAATTCGCAATCAGGGCTGGGGCACTATCTTTTGGCTTATTTAATTGCTAAAGAGGCTCAGTTTGCTCCGATGAAGGGCCTTGACCTTGTGCCCCGTATGGAGCAAGAAGCTCTCGTAGCGTCAAGACTTTCCCCTGATGTTGATCATGGCGGACCGGACCGTTTTCTGGGTCAGCTTTACCTGAAAGCCCCTTCCGCGCCCATCAGTATTGGTGATATGGATAATGCTTTGAAATATTACGAGAAAGCCGTAAAAATCGCACCTGATTTCGCTATGAATCGTCTCGGGCTGGCAACCGCTCTGCTTGAAGATGACGAAGTGGAAGAAGCCTGTGTTCATTACAAGAAGGCTTTAACAAGTAAATATTTCAGCAAAAAATTATTGAACGTTGATTCATGTGCAAAGCTGGTCAAGGCCTGTGAGGCCCGCAAGGCCACTGAAAAATAAACCCGCCCCCATGTTGGCGGAAAAGAGGTTGAAACCTTGGCAATTCCTGCAATTCAAGTAGCTAGACTCGGCAAATATATTCTCACCCAGACTTTGAAGGGTAATAAACATTATCCGCTGGTGCTTATGCTCGAACCCCTTTTTCAGTGCAATCTGCGCTGCAAGGGCTGCGGCAAGGTTAACCAGCCGCCTGAAATCCTCAATAAGCGTCTTTCCGTTCAGGAATGCATCGACGCAGTAGAAGAATGCGGCGCACCCATTGTATCCATTCCCGGCGGTGAGCCTCTGCTGCACCCGGAAATCCCGGCCATTGTCAGTGAACTGATCAAGCGTAAGAAATTTGTTTATCTCTGCACCAACGGCATCCTCATGCCTGAGCGCATTCACGAATTCAAGCCCAGTCCTTACCTGACTTTCAACCTCCATCTGGACGGCCCGGCGGAAGTGCATGACAAGGTTGTCTGCAAGCAGGGCGTTTTTGATTCTGCAGTACGGACTATCAAACTGCTTAAGTCCAAGGGGTTCAGAGTAAATACCAACACCACTCTCTTCGGCGGTCAGACCGCTGAAAAGGCTGCAGAATTTTTTGATTTCCTCATGGATCTCAAAGTGGACGGCATGACCCTTTCCGCTGCATTCAGCTACGAAGCGGCTGAAGATCAGGATGCATTTCTGACCCGTCCGCAGAGCGAGCAGCTTTTCCGTGAAATTTTTACCATCGGTAAAAACAAAAATTGGGATTTCAGCCACAGCAGCTTTTATCTTGATTTTCTCGCTGGAAACCAGCCCGATTATAAGTGCTCCCCGTGGGGAAACCCCTGCCGTTCCGTACATGGCTGGCAGCGTCCCTGTTACTTGCTCGAAGACGGTTTCGTACCGACCTATAAAGAGCTCATGGAACAGACCGACTGGGATAAGTTCGGCGTCGGCAATGATCCCCGTTGCGCTAACTGCATGGTTCACTGCGGTTTTGAACCGACAGCTGTTGCCGATTCAGTGAAGCGTCCCATTAAAGGTGCTTTGCTGGCACTTAAGGGCGTGAGTGTAAAGTAAGTTCATCTGACATAGTAAATAATAACAGCTTTTTTAGCTGCATGAGCCCGTTGAAGTTTGTGTCAACGGGCTTTTTTGTTATCCAAAAATTTCCCCCAGCGCTTTTAGAGCTTTTGAATAATCCCTGCCCATGGGAATTAACTCAAAAATCAAGCCGGGCCGTTTGGCTATGGCTTTTAAAATGGGACCCAGCTGTGTTTTGCCGGATTCATCAACTCCGGCCAGTGATTCTTTAGGGATACCACGATTTGAATCGTCGCTTATGGCCCGGATGCAGCCGAAGGGGATACCCATTTTTTGGGCAGTACTTGCTACTGCTATGGATTCCATGTCCACTGCCAGTGCACCGGTGCGTTCATGGATAAAAAGTTTATCCTGTGCACAGAGTACAGGTTTACGGGCAGTGAACAGTTTACCGCATTGGATTTTACCGCAGTCCGGGATAAGCCCGCTACGCATTTGTGCCTCTGCAGCCCCTTCTAGCCAGGACTCAAATTCTTCAATATCTGAAAGAATGGATGTTCCCGCCACAATGGTGCCTGCGGAAAGTCCCGGCGCAAGCCCTCCTGAAACCCCGACACTCAATATTAAGTCCGGTTTTTGAGTGCAGAGCAGCTTCGTTGCCTCTGCAGCCCGCTTTATTCCGATACCGGAAACAACACATCGATAACTGACGTTGTTTTTGAGTGTGCCGCGAAGGATGGGAAAAGCACTGTTTTCTTCAAGTTGCGGTGCGGGGCAGACTGCGTGTGCCTCCTGCTCCATGGCTGTGACTATGGCTATTTTATGTAATTTCATTGTGTTTCCTTAACGGATATTTAATTGAAGATAAACCAGATCTGTCGGCGGGTAAAGTTGGTAAACTTAATTAAATTTAGGCGGTTAGTTCATATCCATTCAACAGAAATCAGAGAGAAGTTCACCTGCGCTGATACCGTTTGACCTGATCTCCCAGTGAGAGTATGAAGCAAATTATTACTCAAGTGATTAATGAAAGGTGTTACTGTTATGAATCAACGTATGTATTTTCTGGATAACTTGCGTGCGCTGGTGATTTTTCTAGTCGTTGTAATGCACGTTTCGCTTTGTTATATGAAATATGCACCGTCATGGTGGTTTGTTATCGATCCGGCACAGAGTATGTTTTTCACTTACGTTGTAATGCTTATCGATGTACCCATCATGGCTATAATGTTTTTTCTGGCCGGATATTTTGCCCTTCCGTCTCTTCAGAAGCACGGCATGCACAGATTCTGGGCCGGTAAATTACGGCGGATAGTTATTCCATGGGTGATCGGAGTTCTGTTTCTTTCGCCTCCGGCCATGTATATGATTTTGCTTTCGAGAGGCAAGGCTCCGGGATACATGGAGTTCTGGGCCGGACAGTTCTGGACTTCCATGTTCAGTCAGTCTGTTTTCTGGTTTCTTGGAATTTTGACTTTGTTTTACCTTATACTCAGCGGTTTTTACCGGATTTCACCCCGGCTGCAAAGCCCGCCGCGTATGAGCCGTATGCCATCACCGTTGTTGCCGATACTGTTCATCACTGCAACTGCCGGGATATTCCTGGGGATGAATCAGTTTTTCCCTGTTGATACATGGATCAGTCGTTATTACCTGATTGTTTTTCAGCCGCTCAGGCTGGGTGTTTATCTGCTCTATTTCTGGCTGGGCATTTTGGCTTGGAAACGCAACTGGTTTACCCGACAGGGCTATACTCCAAAGTTGTTTCCATGGCTGGTTGTCTGCCTTGTGTCCGCAGTAGTATACCTGACTTTCAAAGGAATGATGGCTCCCAGAGGGAATGAATTTCCTATCCAGCTTGGTAATGCCTTGGCCTTTAACGTCTTTGCTTACAGTACGCTCATGACCGGAGTTGCTCTGTTCAGGAGGGCCATAAACAACTCCGGCGGGTTCTGGAAGTCCTTCTCGGCCAGTTCTTACGGCATTTATTTATTTCATTCTCTCGCAGTATACTATGGGGCTTACTACTTGCTGAACTTCAAGGCCTCCCCGTTTATCAAAGCCCCGATCCTGCTGATCTGTTCGGTGCTCAGTTGCTGGGTGCTGACTGTGGCTTTGAAGAAAGTGAAGGTTATCGCGAGGATTCTGTAAAAAATTGAGCCGCAATATTTTAAAATATTGCGGCTCAATTTTTAATTGTTGATTTGGAATTTACTTACCGCAGCCACAACTTGCACCGCTTTCTTTTTTCTTTTCTTCCGGTTCATCATCTGTGCTGCCGAAGTTCTTGAGACCTTCGGCTAATTCGATAAGTCGTGCGTCTACCTTGCCGTAGATGGACTCCTCAGGATACTTTCCTTCTTCATCCTTTTCTCCGGCGGAATGCCCGGTCAGTATTTCGATTCCCTGCTCAATGTTTTCCACAGACCAGATATGGAACTGGCCTTCACGGACCGCTTCCACAATCTCCTTGCGTAGCATGAGGTCCTTGACGTTTGGCTCGGGGATCATGACGCCCTGATTACCGGTCAGTCCGGCATGCTTACAGCAGAGGTAGAAGCCTTCCACCTTCTGGTTGACCCCGCCGATGGGCTGAACTTCTCCTTTCTGGTTAACCGATCCGGTCACGGCAATATCCTGCCGGATTGGGACTTCGGCAAGGGAGGAGAGCAGAGCGTATAGTTCGGTGGATGAAGCTGAGTCTCCGTCGATTCCGCCGTAAGACTGTTCAAAGGCGATACTGGCGGTCAGGGAGAGCGGTTTTTCCTGCGCGAACTGGCGGCGCAGGAAACCGGAAAGGATGAATATCCCTTTGTTATGGGTCGGACCGGACATATCAGCTTCACGTTCAATGTTGATGATCCCGCCCTTGCCCATGGCTGTTACGGCAGTGATGCGCGAGGGCTTGCCGAAGGAGTAGTCGCCCAAGGAATAGACTGCCAGTCCGTTGACCTGACCGGTAACAGCACCGTCAGTATCAACGTAGAGGCTGCCGCGGTCGATCATTTCCTGCAAGCGCTCTTCGGTCTGGTTTGAACGTTTACGGTGGGCGTCAAGCGCTTGGTCCACGTGCTTTGATTGCACTGCGGTGGAGCCGTTGCGTGACGCATAGTAGCTGGCTTCTCCCAGCAGGTCGGCCAGCAGCGGGAAGGCGGTGGTGATCTTTTCCTGCCGTCCGGACATACGCACTGCCTGTTCGATTATGGCGGCAACTCCGGTCCGGTCAAAAGGCATCAGCCTGTCCTTTTCAACCATACGGCTGATAAAGTTGGAAACGGAATTTATGGCGTCTGCATCACGGTCCATGGAAGTCTCAAAATCAGCACGGACTTTGAAAATCTTTGGTACATCAGGGTCGTAATGGCGCAGCAGCTGGTAAAGGTACGGTTCACCAAGTACAACAACCTTTACCTCCATATCGATGGGTTCCGGCTTTAAGCCTGTCGAGGATATGAAGTAGTAGGGGTCGAAAGTCTGAATTTCGATTTTTTCAGTTTTGAGAGATCGTTTCAGGGTCTGCCAGACTCCCGGCTCAACAATGGCGTCCATCAGGTTGATGACCAGATAACCGCCGTTGGCCTTGATGAAAGAACCGGCTTTGATCTTGGTGAAATCCGTGCGCCAGCCGCCGTGCCTGTCCATAACCCGTTCAATGGAGCCGAACAGGTTGCGGTAAGTAGGGTAGGCCTCGAAGATTACCGGCGGACTGTTCTGTTCAGTGTTATCCACCAGCAGATTGACTTGATAAGGATGCATGATTGTTTCAGCCTGTGGAGGCATGAACAGGAATCCGCCTTCTGCTGCCTGCGGCTTTCTGCCGATCATACGCAGGGAATCGAGGTCATTGCTCATCTCTTCGAGCATTTCATCAAAAAACTTGAGTATTTTGGGGTCGGTGTATTTTTCCCGTATGGGTGCGATTAAATCCTGTGCCAGAGTCACGAACATGAGCTTGTCCACGTCTTCGCTTTTCTTCTTTACTTCCTTCTGGAGTTTGCGGACCTGTGTAAGGATGCTGTCGATTTCTTCCTTTAACTCTTTCTGCCGTTCTTTCAGCCTTTCAAATTCCTCACGGGGGAAGCGGCCCTTGTCGACCTTTTCTTCCAGCTGAATCATGCGGATGGGTTCTCCGTCTACAAGCGGAACTACGTCCGGGCGTTGATATTGGCCCATCTGCATGTTGACGATAACCAGCCCGGAATCCTTAACTTTGTCTTCTATTCCTTGAAAGAATTCACGGGTTTGCTTTTCGTGCATTTCAATGATTTCATTTTTGCGGGCTATGTATTCCTGACTTTCAAAAAGCTGTGGCACCTCACGTTTGATGCCTTCAAGAAAATCATGAACCTGCTTCTTGAAGACAGCGCCCTCTCCGGCAGGCATGCGGATTAGTATTGGGGATTCAGTGGATTTGAAATTGTTCACATAAAGCAGGTCATCCGGGCTGTTATCGGATTTTGAGAGCTCTGTGAGCATTTTTTTGACTGTGGCCTGCTTGCCGGTGTTGGCTGGGCCCGTCACGAAAATATTGTACCCCTTGAGGCCCATTCCCATTCCGAAGCGGAAAGCTTCCACTCCCCGGCACTGGCCGAGAATTTCGTTTTCAGGAGTGAGGTCTGCCGTGGTCTCAAAAGGCAGGTCTTCCGGGGCAAGGGTCCATCTCAGTTTATCAAGCGGCAGTTCTCGGTCTTTCAGGATGCTGGTCATGGCGGTCTCCGGTCTGAAGTCTATTCTGAGGTTATGGAAATAACTTTTTGAGGCTTGATGATACATTTGTGGAGCACTATTTTCAGTACTCCGTCTTTAAAAGTGGCAGTTACATTGTCAGGGTCCACGCGGCAGGGCAGGGGCAGAGTTTTTTTGAAATGACTGGTCTGTCGCCCCCCTCCAAAAGTGACGTTCTTTTTTCCGGCAATGGTCATGGAGGTCTCGGTAACTTTTACTTCAAGATCTTCAGCCTGAAATCCGGGCATGGTGGTGCTCACTTCCAGTGAGTCTCCTGCCTCTTGCATGCTTGTCTGCGGGGTGCAGTCTATTATTCCACATACAGATGGGATGCCGTAATCATGACAGAGGCTGTTGAATAGCTTGTCCATATCTGTCTTTAATTTTTCCAGTTCCCGGCTTCCCCACGACATAAGGTTTGGCATGTGCAGTCTCCTTGTTAGAACAGGTGGGAATATCAGTTAATTTTAGACTAACACATGGAGAAAATGATTAGCAACCGCTTTTCAGACTGCCTGAAAAGTTTTATCTGCGGTCTTGCTTGGAAAGTGGCGAAATTTTCGTATGTTGGGATAAGTACCGTGTTCTTGGATTATTATGCCACAGTTACGGCATGTTCCGGATCGTCCTCGGGTTTGATATGGATTGTATTTGAAATAATCGGAATATGCGGCGGTTAAAACGGTAAGATAACGTCATGATCCTCACAATTTTGACAAAAAAGGGTTAAGAAGTTCAGTTTTTGAGGATATACAGTCTTGCATGTTCCCGCTGCATGGGCTATTCGATTCATCGCTTCTAATTTTAAAAAGACAGGTTGGAAGTGTTTTCCGCAACATGCTTTTAAAATGATACAGGGGCGAAAAATTACATTTTCTTTTTTTAGGAGTGACGCATGAAAAGGGTATTAGTAATTCTCATGGTTGCAATGATGCTGGCATTTGCAACTACCGCAATGGCAGGTGACGGTTCCTTTGAGCGAGTGCAGAAAGCAGGTAAACTCACCATCGGTCTTGATGACACTTTTGCTCCCATGGGCTTTCGTCAGGATGACGGAACCCTGGTTGGTTTCGACGTGGATGCCGCTGAAGAAGTAGGCAAACGCCTCGGTATTAAAATCGTGTGGCAGCCCACCGCTTGGTCCGGTGTCGTTCACTCCCTGAACGCCAATAAATTTGACTGTATCTGGAACGGCATGACCATCACCCCTGAGCGTGAAAAAGCTGTTTCTTTTTCCAAGCCTTACATTATGGACGGCCAGATTGCCGTTATCACCATGGGCAACAAAGCCATCAAGGCTCACAAAGACCTCGGCGGTAAAGTTGTCGGCGTGCAGAAAGGTTCTCCAGCACTTGAGGCCGCAAAGTCCCTCAAGCCAGCACCCAAAGAAATCCGTGAGTACGACACCAACGTTAAAGCTCTGCTCGACCTTGAATCCGGTCGTCTTGACGGAGTTGTTGTAGATAACATCGCAGGCCGTTACTCCATGGCTCAGCGTCCCGGTAAATATGTTGCGCTTCCCGGTTACATTACCAGCGAAGCTTTCGGTATTGCTTTCCGTCAGGGTGAAGATTCCCTGCGTGAAGCTGTGCAGAAGACCATTGACGCTATGATTGCTGACGGCACCATGGGTAAAATCTCCCGCAAATGGTTCGGTGAAGATGTCACCAACCCCGCTAAATGGTAAGAAATGATTAGTATAAATAATAAACTCGGAAAGAGCGGGGCCTTGGCCTCGCTCTTTCTGCTGTTTGCACTTCTGATTTTTCCGGCTTTTTCTACAGCCAGTGTGGATGCTGACTCATTGCTCAAGCAGGCCCGTAATGCTTTGGCCGTAGGACAGATCGGTGAAGCCGTGAATTTTTTTGAGCAGATCCCCGCTCCCGGAGCAGAGGGTGACGACGGTCAGTTTGTCTATTCCCGCATGCAGCTTGCACGTATCAGCTATTCCATGAAAAATCCGGGCAAGGCCCGTTCATACGCAGAACAGGTTGTTGCCGTTTATCCGGACAACGTGGAAGCACAGAATTTCCTGACCTCCCTTGACCGTGAGACCAAGCCTGAGTGGCAGAAGACCCTTGAAGACTGCAAGCGGTTTATGCCGAACCTGCTCAAGGGCGCGAGCATGACGCTCGTGCTGGTTTTTTTCACCATGATCGTTTCACCCATCGGCGGACTTTTTATCGCCCTTGGCAAGATCAGCCGCATGCAGCCGTTCACAGCTTTGAGCTGGTTCATTATCTGGTTTTTCCGCGGCACACCTCTTCTGCTGCAGCTCTTTTTTATCTACTACGGGTTGCCGGCAATCGGCATCACCCTTTCTCCGTTGGCTGCGGCACTTATCGGTCTGGGAATCAACTATTCCGCATATCTTGCCGAGATTATCAGAGCCGGTATCGAATCCATTGACGACGGTCAGACCGAAGCGGCAAAAGCATTGGGCATGACCTACGGCCAGACCATGCGCCGGGTTATCATTCCTCAGACATACAAGCGGATTATCCCGCCCATGGCCAATGAGTTCATTGCTTTGATCAAAGACACCGCGCTGGTTTCCACCATTGCCATGGTTGAGCTTATGCGCGCTGCGGACCAGATGTTCAACGCATATTTCAATGTTACCGTGCTGGTAATGGCTGCTGTTATTTATCTTATTTTTACCTCTGTATTCACCTTCCTTTTCGAGAAGATCGAATACAAGGTCGGGGTATACGAGAGACGTTAAATGGATATAATTTTAGAACTTAAGAAAGTCGTCAAATGCTTCGGCAAACTGACTGCGGTCAATCACATTGACCTCAAGATCAGCCGGGGTGAAAAAGTGGTCATTGTTGGTCCCAGCGGGTCCGGGAAATCCACCCTGCTGCGGACCATGAATTTCCTTGAGACCATCGACTCCGGGGAAATCCATTTCGAAGGCAAGCCCTGCGGTTATGTTTATAAAGACGGCAATCCGGTGCTTGATTCCCAGAAGAATCTTTGCGCCCTGCGCTCCGAAATCGGCATGGTTTTTCAGCAGTTCAACCTTTTTCCGCACATGACAGTTCTGCAGAACGTTATGGAGGGTCAGGTGACTGTACTTGGCAAGTCCAAGGATGAAGCCCGTGAAATCGCTTTGCAGATGCTGGATAAGGTTGGTCTGTCCGACCGTGCTACCGTCTATCCGGTAACCCTTTCCGGCGGTCAGAAGCAGCGTGTGGCAATCGCCCGTGCGCTGGCCATGAAGCCCAAGATGATGCTTTTTGATGAGCCTACTTCCGCTCTGGACCCGGAACTGGTCGGCGAGGTCTTTGATACAATTCGTTCACTGGCAGATGACGGTATGACTATGGTTATCGTAACCCACAATATGGGATTCGCCCGTGAGGTTGCCGATACCGTAATCTTCATGGAGACCGGAGATTTTATTGCCAAGGGAACTCCGTCAGAATTTTTTTCCGCCGAGACTCAGCATCCGCGTATCAAGGAGTTTATGGATAAACTGCTGTAAAAGTTGTTTGTAGTTGTTTGACCTGAAGGCGTGCCCCTATAAGGGCATTCCCCCAGAGCGGCTGTAAGATTGAGCCCCATAATATTTATATGATATTATGGGGTTTTTTTAGGTCTATTCATTCGTAGTATTGAAAAATCATACTTGACAGTATGATTTTTTGTTTGTACCCCAGTGGCAGGAGGAAAATTATGAGTAAGGCATATGTAAATTACCGGCGCAAGCGCGAGTTGATATCGCTGGTTGCCTGGGAGCTGTTTTCGCAAAAGGGGTTTTCCGTTACCAGCATGGACGATGTAGCCAAAGCTGCTAACGTAACCAAGCAGACAGTTTATCGATATTTTCCTTCGAAGCTTGAGTTGTTCAAAGCTGTGCTGGAATCATATGCACAAAAAGCCCCGAAGAATTATAACTTCGGACAGGGTGCTCTGGCGGAAGAATTGTATGGTTTTGCTATGCATTTTATGCGATTCCACATCTCCCCCGAATATCTGGGGACCATGCGCCTGCTGGTGAGTGAAGCAAGGGAAAATACAGAGCTGGGGGCAATCTTTTATGCCAATGGTCCCAAGAAGTCCGGAGCTATGCTGAGTACTTTTTTGAGGGAACGTATTTCCGGTATTGCAGATGCTGACCATGCCGCCTCACTGTTTGTTGCCATGCTGCATCATGTGCGAACTCCTCTGCTTCTGGGGCTTTGTGATTCTGTTACTGAGGAAGAGCTTGATAAACATGCCCGGTATTCCGTGGATATTTTTCTTCATGGGTGCATGTCTAAAGTGTAAAACCTATCACCCTTTAACCAAAATGAGTTCTATATGTCAGACGAGCGGAAAGTTAATCTTATTAATTGTGTCCTCATGGCCGGGTTTATGGCCCTGATGATGTCGGGGTGCTTATCCCTGATCAATTTTGGCATATCGCAGAAGTGGCTTTTGAGCTGGGGGCGCAGTTTTTTGTTTGCCTGGCCCCTGGCATTGGTTCTCAGTCTTTTTTTTGGTAAACGGATTTTTCTGATTTCGCGAAGGTTGGCACGTATCGGTGTCAAAGGGGAACAAGTATGACAGACACTTTAAAAGATATCAAAGCTGCTTCAGAATACATAACTCCTCCCGGACATGTATTGTTTTCAGCACTGCGGCTGGCCGGGCGCATTGATGATCAGATTGCTGATTGTTCTGTTGCCGATATTGCTCCCGGCGGAGGCGGTCCTAATCCGCATCATACCCATGAACACGATCACCTTTTTGTAGTTCTTGCCGGGTGTGTGGAGGTTAAAATAGATGAGGACACAATCAGGTTGTCACCCTATGAGTCTCTACTTGTTCCCGGAAATAAACTTCATGGTGTCTGGAATACTTCTGAAGCTCACGCCAAGGTTTTGGGGATAAGTTTGAACAGGGGCAGTGAATTTTAATATGCAGATTGAACTGACATGTTGAATATGCCCTTTTTATCCGGTTTTATGCTATTTGATACTCGGCAGTTTGAATGAACCTGAATCATAAGGAGCAACCCATGAAACTTAGCGGCCAGCGTGTTTTGATGTTTATCGACAATGTTTTTGAAGATATGGAACTTCTCTATCCTTACTACCGTCTGATTGAGGAAGGTGCGGAAGTTGTTGTCGCCGGTCCTGAATACGGCGAGGTTTATACTGGCAAAAACGGTTATCCCTTCAGCTCTACAGCGGCAATTGAAGATATGAACGCGGATGATTTTGATCTGCTGGTCATAGCCGGAGGATTTGCCCCGGACAAGCTGCGTCGTGATCCAAAGGTGCTGGAACTTACAAGACAAATCCACGAGGCCGGAAAAGTCGTGGCCCACATCTGCCACGGAGGTTGGATTCCCATTTCCGCCAAGATTATGAAGGGATACAAATGCACCTCCACACCCGGAATCAAGGATGATCTTGAAAACGCAGGTGCCATATGGGTAGACGAAGAAGTTGTAGTGGACCGCAATCAGGTTTCTTCCCGCAAACCTGATGATCTTCCCGCATTTTGCCGCGAAATAATCAAACTTGCATCCAAATAGTTTTTTTATTTATTATATACTCTTACCGCGCTATATGCGAAGCATAATGTAAAGAATTTATCCGTTTTAATTACATCGGCGGTTTATGTTTACCTCTGGCGAAGCCATGTTAAAAGTTTTTGGGATTCTTAACCCCTTTTTACAAAAAGGGGTTAAGCCCTCGGAGAGACCGTCGGTAGGCCCGCCGGAGACATATGCGTTTAGTTTCAGAATTCTACAGAATATTTATAAGGCCGATTGATCCGGGCCTGTTCATGAGCAAATACGCTGCCAAGTCTATCTGCGCCTGTCTGGTAGCACTGCTGCTGGCTTACCTTGTAGGAATGAGTACCAAGTTCCTGCAATGGTCGGCTTATGGTTCCATGGTGGTGGTTGTTTTCCGTGCAGGTAGTACCCTTGCGAAGCGTAAGGCTGTTACGCGCTGGCTGACGTTGGTTGTGATGGTACTTGTTCCGTTTTCAACTGTGATCGGAAATTATTCGGTCGGGCTGGAGATGTATTTATTTCTGCTGGCCTTTGCCGTTTTTTTTGTTCCTGTGTTGGGGGTGTCGTTTGCCACTGCCGCCATCGGGACGCTGATTATAAATTTACTGGCCTTAACCTCGCCGGATACGCTTATAGTTGGACTGGAGCGTTCAGGGGCGGTTCTTTTCGGGGCGACGGCTTCATATCTTTTCATTTTCTATCTCTGGCCCATGAAGCCGGAAAAAGTCCTTAACCGTGCCGGTGCCGTGGCTTTGACTGATATCGGTGATTATTTCCGTGCGGTAGCATCATCTACGGGCAGTGATGAAGACTTGCAAAACATCGTGGAGATTCATGAGCGCTCTGTGGAATCTGTTCGCCGTTATCGCAGATTCATGGAGGCCATAAACGTTGATCCGGTCAAGGAATTGGGAAGTTATGAGGGACCATCGGCTTTGTATGCACTTCTCGTACGTATGATGGAGGCCGTTGTCGGGCTGGCTAACAGCCGCCAGTTTGCGGAACACAGTGCGGTATTCAAGGATATGCGTTTCAAGTTCAGCGATCTTACGGGACGAAGTTCCGTGGCTTTTGATGTGCTTGCGGCAGGACTTTCCACCGGGAAGGGGCAAGTGGACCTGCAGGCACTGGATGAAGGGATCGCCGATCTGGAAAGCGAATTGCTGCGTCTGGGGGCCTACAAGCGCGATGATGGATTGCGGGATGAGTTCCTCGAGGCCTGGGGAGCTATTTATGGTCTGCGTAACCTCAGCATGGAGTTTGCGGAGATGAGCAAACTCTGTTGCAAAGGAGGAGCCTGCAGTGTTCGCTGATTCCTTGGCCATTCTCAAAAAAGAATTCCGGTGGGAGTCTGTTTCCTTCCGTCATGCCGTCAAAGCTGCATCAGCGATTACGTTTGCCATTATTGCGGCCCGTTTTCTGGAATTGCAGCATGCGGTCTGGTTGCCGGTGAGCGTAATTGTGGTCATGCGTCCGTCCGTGGGCGGTACGCTCAGGCTGGGCTGGAGAAGATTCTGGGGTACGGCGATAGGAGCGGCCTTAGGAGTGGGGATTCTATTTCTTGATCCTTCAACCCCATTGCTGATGGGGCTGATAGTCTTATCCTTCTTTCTGATGATCATTGTGCGGGTTTTCAGCTATACCTTTTTTTCCGGCTGTCTGAGTCTCGGGGTAATTCTGCTGCTGGGAGTTATCTTCACTGACGGCTGGCAGTTCGGGGTGGAGCGGATTGTTGATACCGCGCTGGGAATCGTTATCGGTATTGCCGCTTCCTTCGGTGTCTGGCCCAATATGGCCCGCAAAAACCTGCGTGCGAAAATGGCAGAGCTTGTGGAATTGCAGTCCGCCCATTTTAAAAAACTTGCCGAATCATATCTGCATGGCGGGGTCAGCGAGAGCGATATTGTGCAGAGCCGTATTGAAGCCTCCAACATGCTCGACACTTGTGCCGAATCATTCCGCGAAGCAGCGGCGGAACCGGGACTGCAGGGCTGGCAAAGGAACGAATTGACCCGCTTGATCCGTACTTTCACCCGTATGCACAGCCTGCTGATGACCATGTCTACTATTATCCGCAGGGGGTACGGAGGTCCGTTGCCCTCAATAGCCGTAGGGATGACCAATATCCTTATAGCTGCAGCGGATTATTATGCATGGCTGGAGTGTTATTCCCTGACCCCGGAAGATTGTCCCGAAGAGCCTGATTTTGAGAAGGCTATCGACAAGTTCATGGAGGCCGTAGGGGATGCGCGCATAAGGGGCGAATTTGAAGATGTGCCTCTGGAACGGCGCAACAATATCTCCGCATTTATCTGGAATATCCATGCATTGGGTAATGAAATTCACCGGGCCGGGAAAAGAATGCACGACCTCCGGTACGGGCGGGAATAGTGGTCCTTTTTTGATTTGAATGTAGATTTTGCGTAATAATCGATGAAGCCATAATAAAAGTTTCTTTGGACCTCGGAGAGACCTCCGGCAGGATCGCCGAAGACACAGGAGCTGAATATGCTGGACGACAAAACCCCGTACACCTTTGACCGTGTAGTACGCATTTTATTTACTGCGGGATTTATTTGGGTAACTGTGCTGCTTTTGCAGAAGTTGAGCAACGTGCTGGCTCCTTTTGCCGTAGCTTTGACTCTGGCTTACCTGCTTAATCCTCTGGTGAATTTTACCTGCAGATTTATAAAAAACCGCACAGCGGCTGTTTTGGCAACCCTGCTGGCCTTGTTTATTCCGGCGACGTATTTTTTCTGGGGTGCTGTGCGCATGGTCGGTGCGGAGTTGAAGCATACCGGGATGCTGCTGGCTCGTCTGGTCAATGACTCCGCAGTGGCCCAGCGGGCCGCTGAATATGTACCGGAAGATATCTGGCAGACCATACTTGATCTCGCGAAACAGGAGGATGTGCGGTCCTTCCTTAGTGAATCCGGTCTGACCTCCATGCTTAAGGTCTCGGCCCAGAAGGCCCTGCCCGGCATATGGAATCTGGTCAGCGGTTCGGCCCACACCCTCGGTGCTCTGGCCGGGATATTTGTGATTATCCTTTACCTCGTCTTTTTGCTCAGTGATTACGACAAGCTCGGGAAATGGCGCGAACAGCTTCCAGCCAGATATCGGGGGCGGGTGGCTTCCTTTGTGGATGATTTTACCAATGTTACCAACCGATATTTTCGCACGCAGGCTTTAATCGCTTTGATTATCGGCTGTTTGTTTTCCGTAGGATTCCTGATCATCAAGCTGCCGCTGGCGATCCTGCTGGGCATGCTTATCGGACTGCTGAATATGGTCCCGTATCTGCAAATAGCAGGGTTGATTCCTGCCTTCCTGCTGGCGGCAATAGATGCGCTGGCTACAGGTGGGAATTTTTGGCTTGCCCTTGGCGGAGTAGGGGCTGTCTTCGCCGTGGTTCAGGTGCTGCAGGATGCCGTGTTGGTTCCGCGTCTTCAGGGTGAAAGCATGGGGCTCTCCCCGTGGATGATCCTGCTTTCCCTTTCCATCTGGGGCAATCTGCTCGGCTTCCTCGGGCTGGTCATGGCCCTGCCGCTGACCTGTATGGCTCTGGCCCTCTACCGGCAGTGGGTGATGGGGCAGAGTGAAGCTATGGCTTCGGTGTAGACCCACGAAAAGGGTGGCCTATAAGTAGGCAAAAATAAAAGCCCCTTACGAATATTCGTAAGGGGCTTGAATTATCTGGTCGGGATGAGAGGATTTGAACCTCCGGTCTCTGCGTCCCGAACGTGAATGCTGATTTATTAATTCAGCATGTTATGGTGTTGTTTTGTGCTTAAAACAAGTCGGTTTTAGCCCCTCGTGCTTAAGTTTGTGCTTGTCTTTTTGGGCTTGATTTAATGCAAGTTAAAAGTTGTTTTTGATCCAAAATTTTACCCAATCAATCGGATATGAGTACACAAGATCGAAAATCCTAAACAGAAACCAAAGGGCTGTGGCCTTAAGAATAAACATGAGAGGCTCTACGAAAGTGTTTAGGTTGACTGTCCTGTCAACAATGATTGTTGCCCACCAATCATACGAAAGCGGGAGAGCATTAAGGGTGCTTTCTTTCCACATTTTAATCTTGCTTGGTCTTCGTGACATGAGTCCTCCAATGCCTAGAGTGGGACTTAACAAAACATTGCGGTGAAGATAAAGAACCATTTTAGTGTAGGTAGGTCGGACATATATTTATTTTTCGCTATCCCCAGTCAAAGACGGCAAAGATTCCACCGCATCCCGTTTCGCGCGCTGAAGTACGTGCTGGTATACTCTCATAGTGGTTGATGGGGCTGTATGGCCCATTGCGTCGGCAATAGTCGAATATAGTTATTGCCGATTTTCCTGCCCGCTACCGAGCATCTTTTACTCTGTCGGTCAAGGCATCGGTTATCCAAGAGTTCAGGCTCTTGCCGGATATGGCTGCGGCTGCCGCAGCTTCCCTGTGAAGTTCCGGCTTTATGCGCAGATGCAATTTGCCGGAATACGGTTTTGCTGGTTCCTCCCCTTCTTCAGAGCAGAAATCCAGATAATCTTCAACAGACTCAGCCAAGGCTGACTTTAGTTCATCAATGCTTCGGCCTTGAAAAGTTACCACATCCTTGATGTTTATGACCTCGCCGTGAAAAATATCTGCGTCAGGGTCATAGTCAAATTTTCCAAGATAGCCTTTGTATTTGATGGTATTCATGGCTTTACTCCTGCTTCTTCAAGGAAACGTCGTACAGATTTTACCGCACCCTTATCTGTCGTAGGCACTGGATGCGGTCTGTGGAAAATGGCTTTTGTCCCGCCCAACTTAAACCGAACCCGTGATCCTCGTCCCTCCGATTTGATGGCACCGACTGCCATAAGCAACGCTTCGATATCTGCCCAGGCAATAGTTGAACTGACGGGGTTTCGGAAAATGTCTTCAAGTGTCTTGCGTTGCTTGTTGTTCATAAGAATATGATATTATCTTATGGTATCATGTCAAGAGTTTGGATTACCAAAAATAAAAGGGTTTACGAAGTTGCCTTCGTAAACCCTTGAATTATCTGGTCGGGATGAGAGGATTTGAACCTCCGGTCTCTGCGTCCCGAACGCAGCGCTCTACCAGACTGAGCCACATCCCGTCGTGAGATTGGGTATCTATCGGATACTCGCGCGCTTGGCAAGGAAAAAATTAAGAAAAAAAATAATTTCCAAATCAACGTTCATAAATTTTATATTCTTGCACATAAACTTTCAATGTTTTAAAGTGTTAAATGTGTGAGTAGAAAAATTTTCCTGAAATCTTGAATCGTATGATTTTTTTGTGAAATTCGGGGAGTTTGTTGGACAAATATACTCATATGTGCCAAGTTTTATCTACGGTTGTGGGTCATTTGTTATGAGCGGCTTCCGTTGTTTCTAGAAGTAAAAATGCAAATCGCTTTTGTATACAAATAGTTAAGGCTTCGGGCGGACCTATCCGTAGAGAAAGGAGATCGGGTTAGTGATAAATGTCGTAGTTGTAGATGATTCCGCTTTCATGCGTAAGGCGATCAGCACCATGCTGCAAAAGGATCCGGGAATCCGGGTTGTTGCCACTGCGCGTGACGGCGAAGAAGGTTTAAGGGTTATCCGGAAACATAATCCGGACGTTGTTACCCTTGATATTGAAATGCCCAAGATGGACGGTCTGACCGCTCTGCGGCATATTATGATGGAGATGCCCCGTCCGGTACTGATGGTCAGCTCCCTGACTACGGAAGGCGCAGAGGCTACTCTTAAGGCTATGGATCTTGGTGCGGTAGATTTTATTCCGAAACAGCTATCCAAAGTCTCTCTCGACATTGTTAAAATTGAACGTGATCTCATCTCCAAAGTGAAATCAGTTGCCAGACGCAAAATGCGTCCGGTTCCCCGGATGCGTACCTCTGCAGCCGCTCGCAGACCTGCCGCTCCGGTTCAGGTTCGGCGCGGGCGTGCCAAGCGTGATGTAGTAGTTATCGGCGTATCAACCGGAGGGCCGCCGGCCGTACAGAAGATTCTTTCTTCTCTGCCAAGCGATTTTCCGGCGGGGATTGTCATTGCCCAGCATATGCCTAAAGCTTTTACCGGTCCTTTTGCCAATCGCTTGAACGGAGTAAGTCAGATCAAGGTCAAAGAAGCAGAAACCGGGGACAGGCTCCTGCCCGGCCATGCTTTTGTTGCTCCCGGCGGTTCCCATCTGATAATTGATCAGAAAGTGAGCAGAATTGACCTGATTGTCACCCCTGAGCCTAAAGAAGCTTTATATAAGCCTTCTGCTAACGTACTTGTTTCTTCGGTCGCCAAGGCCGTAGGGCGCAGGGCTCTGGGAGTAATCCTGACCGGGATGGGCAATGATGGCCGTGACGGAATCAGGGAACTTAAAAGTAAAGGCGGAAGGGCCATTGCGCAGAGTGATTCTTCCTGTGTTGTGTACGGTATGCCTAAAGCCATCGTAGATGACGGCCTAGCAGATGAAATTGTAGATATTGATGATATGGCCAATGCAATAATCAATAATCTTTACTTGTAATTTTTTTTATGACGCAACCGTAAGATGTCTTGCGGATTTAAACAAAATGGGGAACTTGCAATGACGGATTGTTCTAAGGTTCTTGAAGAACTTAAAAGCGATGACAATGAAGTTGTCCGTGAGGCCGCATTTCAAGCCGGAGAGCTGAAGTGCGCGGATGCCGTACCTCAGCTGGCGGAGCTCCTGAAGTCCAGCCATCTGGGATTGCAGGAAGCAGCCGACCATGCCCTGCGCAGGATCGGTGGCAAGGGTGCGGTTCAGGTTGTGGTTCCTTTACTGCGCTCGGATGACGCTCCTGTAAGGAACCTTTCCATGGATATTCTGCGTGAAGTAGGGGCTCAGGATTTTTCCTCGCTTGTAGCTCTGGTTCACGATGATGATCCTGATATAAGAATTTTCGCAACAGATATTCTTGGGTCCACAAACAGCTTTATGGCTGTGGAACCTCTTTGTGATGCCCTGCTGAAGGACCCGGAAGTCAATGTCCGCTATCAGGCTGCGGTAAGTCTTGGCGATCTTGCCAATCCTGCTGCTGCCCGTTGTCTGAACAAGGCAATGCAGGACGACGAATGGGTGCAGTATGCTGTTATTGAAGCTTTGGCTAAGATTAAGCACTCCAGCTCGGTCGATGCCCTTGTTAAGGCTTTGAATACCAGCTCTGACCTTGTTGCTTCCATGATTGTGGATGCTCTTGGAGAGGTTGGGAACATCAAGGCTGTAACCATGCTGCTGCGGCATTTGGATAAAAGCCCCACAGCTTTGCGCAATAAGATTGTAAAAGCAATTGTGAGCATTCTCGGAGGCAAGTCTCTCAAGCTGCTGTCCTCCGGTGAGCGGGAAAAGCTTCGGGAGTATATGCTGGTTGCTCTCAAAGATGAAGATGAAGAGGTGCAGGATGCGGCTATTGCCGGTCTGAGTTACGTGGGCGGAGAAAAAGCCACACAGGAAGTTCTCCGTCTTGCCAGTGAACTTGATCCTGACCGTGACCGTGACCGTCTGGCAGAAATTGTTAATGACCTTTCCAATATAGGTTTGAATGAGGCTATGGTTGCTGCGCTGAACAGCGGTGAATTCAAGAAAGCGGCAATTGTAATCGAGATTCTGTCCAGATTGGAAGGCTCGGAAGTCTCCGGTGTCCTGATGGATGCATTTGGAAATGGAGACCGTGACATCAAGCGTGGTATACTTGAGGCTCTGGTCGGTACTGCAGGGGACGAGGCCAAGGAATTTTTCGAAAATGTCCTTGAAACCGAGCAGGACGGGTCCATGCTCAAGTCTGCTATTAATTTCCTGGGCGGCAAGCTCAAAGATGCAGACGCGGTGGATTCTATCTTCGCGCTTCTTTCCCATTCTTATGACGATGTGAAAGAAGCTGCTCTTAACGCCTGTGTCGCAATCGGCGGTGAGGGTGTGAATGAGCGCTTTGTGGAACTTTTCAAGAGCGAAGAACCCATTGACCGCCTGATGGCCGTATTCGCCATGGGCAGAATCGATGCGCACGGCAACCTTGAACATATCAGGATGGCCCTCGAGGATGAAGTTCCTGACATCAGGAAGATAGCCCTTGAAGCACTTCATGATTGTTCTGCTGATCCGGAAAGCATGTCGCTTATTTTTTCCAGACTGCATGATGAAAACCGTGATGTGCGTTTGACCGTGATTGAACTTTTGGGAAGTTGCTACACTGAAGAAGCTATTCCCTACATTATTCAAGCTCTGCAGGATGATGACGATTGGGTGCAGATCCGTGCTGCGGAGGCTCTCGGTGAACATCGTGAAGAAAGTGCACTGCCCCAACTTATAACAATGCTGGACTCTCCGCATAAGCTTGTGGTCCTTAAGGTAATTGAAGTTTTAGGCGCCATTGGCGGAACTATGGCGTTTCAGGCTCTTCTGGAAGCGTCCAATTCCGATTCCGATCCCGAGGTCATTCAGGCCGCCGAAGAGGCCATTTTGAGAATTCAGGAAGAGCAAGGAGAAGGAGACTAGATGTCTTCTCTGTTTTCAAAGACAATATCGCTGCGGAAAGAGCTGAAAATCTCCGATCTGGAGTTCACCCAGCTCAGGGATTTCATTTATGAACAGGCGGGTATTTTTATTGCGGGCAACCGTAAGTATCTGCTTGAAAACCGTCTGGCCAACCGTTTGAAGGAACTTAACCTCAAGAGTTTTGGCGAATATTATTACTACCTTCAGTATGACTCGGGCAAAAAAGCGGAACTTAATAAGCTATTCGAGGTTATTACTACCAACGAAACCAGCTTTTACCGCAACCCGCCTCAGCTGAAAGTTTTCCAGACCAAGGTGCTTCCTGCTGTTCTGGACGAGCTGCGTAAGAAAAGGCGCAAGCGTCTGCGCATCTGGTCCGCCGGTTGTTCAACCGGGGAGGAACCGTACACCCTGTCCATGATTATTCATGACGTGCTTGGTCCTGAACTTAGCAGTTGGGATGTTAAAATTACTGCCAACGACCTTTCTGAAAGGGTGCTCAAATCAGCACGGCGTGCGGTTTACAGCGAATATTCTCTGCGGACGACCCCTAAGGAAAAGATAGCCAAGTATTTTGACAAGGACGGTAAGCAGTACAAGGTAAAGCCTGCCATCAAGCAATTGGTCAGTTTTGGGCAGATCAACCTGAGTGATCGTATGCAGGTCAAGCGGGTGGAGCGTTCCGAGATTGTTTTCTGCAGGAACGTAATCATTTATTTTGACGAAGCCATGAAGAAGAAGGTTATCAACGCTTATTACGATAACCTTGTTCCCGGCGGTTACCTGATAATCGGACATTCAGAATCTCTGCATAACATCACCAGAGCATTCAAACCGGTTCACCATCCGGGTGCGATTATTTATCAGAAACTGGAATAACAGCAGTCTGCGGTTAAACCATATAAACAGCAGGCTGTTATGGAAAATAACATTGATGGAAAGCAGTTGAACGGGACTGCTTCGTTGGCGAAAGTTTATGCTATCGCCAACCAGAAAGGAGGAGTCGGCAAAACGACCACGGCATTGACTCTAGGGGAGGCTCTGACCAGACTTTCAAAAAAAGTGCTGGTCATTGATCTGGACCCCCATGCCAATGCCTCGGTTCATATGTCGTATTTTCCTGAAACCGTTACTACTTCGGCTCATGATCTGTTTTTTGATAATGCGGATTTCAAGAGTCTCTGGGGAAAGATAGTCAAAAAACGCGATTGGGTGGGTTTTGATTTTGTCCCGGCCAGCATACGGCTTTCCGAGCTGGAGGTTGATCTTAAAGACAGGAAGAATAAGGGAATGGTCCTCTCCAATTCGTTGGATGAGATCAAAGAGTATTATGATTTTATATTAATTGATTGTCCGCCCCATGTGGGGGTGCTGCTGGTTAACGCCATTGTGGCTGCGGATACGGTTCTCATTCCCATTCAGACTGATTTTTTGGCTCTTTACGGTATCCGGTTGCTCTTTGATACGATCAAGATTTTGAACAAGGTTCTGCCCAGTCCGGTCAAGTTCATGGCTTTGCCTACCATGTATGACGGCAGGGCCGGGGCCTGCAGGAAGATTTTGAATCTGATCAGGAGAAAACTTGGGGATAGGGTTTTCAGTACGGTTGTCCATATGGATACCAAGTTCAGAGAGGCTTGCGCCAGCGGAAAGATCATTTTTGATGTTGATCCCAAAACGCGGGGCGCTCTTGAATATATGCAGTTGGCAAGAGAGATAGTCAGAAATGAAGACGCCTGAAGAATATTTTGTTGAAAACGTGAATATGCCCAGTGAGGAAAAGCAGCACGGCGGTTACACTGATGCTGAAAAAGCCTTTATGGACAAATATATGGGCATCGGCGGGCAGGTTGCGTTTGACAATCTGCAACGGGTTGACCCCCGGGGTGATGCCGCGATGCCCGGTTTTGCTTCCGGGCCGGTTGATGATTATGGAGGAGAAGGAAGTTCAGCCGACTTTGAGGAAAAACTCAAGGAAGAGGATGAAGTTCAACTGGTAAGCTTTGTAGTCGGGGATCGTGAATACGGATTGCCGATTATGGTTATACAAGAGGTTGTCAGGAAGATTCCGGTGACCCTGTTGCCTGCTGCTCCACGTTTCATGCAGGGAATTATAAATCTCAGGGGACGTGTTACTCCCGTGCTTGACTTGCGCCACCTGTTGCATGACGGAAAGGGCATTCAGGATAAATTTGTGGTCATCTGCAGGCATAAAGGATTACAGATAGGATTAGCTATCAGCGCAGTGCGGACAATGTATCGCGCAGATAAAAAGGATCTTGTCTGGGGGGTGGAATCAGAGGTTGGTGTTAGCGCGGATTTCCTGCTTGGTCTGTATAAAAACGGTGAAAAACTGGTCAATATTCTTTCTGTGGATCGGCTGGTGGAACAAATTTTAAAGAGTGAAGGAGAGGGAAATGCCTAAACATATTCTGATAGTGGACGATTCTAAGACTGTAAGGAACCTCGTCGCCTTCATTATGAAGAAAGAAGGATTCAAGGTTACTACAGCTGAAGATGGGTTGGACGGCCTTGAAAAGCTTTACAGCCTGGAGAAAGTTGATCTAATTATCTCTGATGTAAATATGCCGAGAATGGATGGTTTTACTTACATCAAAACAGTTCGTGAGCAGGATGCATACAAAGATATTCCGATAATTGTGCTCTCAACTGAAGGTCAGGAAAAAGATATTCAGACCGGCTTGAGCCTTGGTGCAAACCTATACATGGTTAAACCGGCCCAGCCTGAAAAGATGGTCAAAAATATTAAAATGCTTCTCGGATAATGTGCTGACGGTTCGGTCCCACGGACTGCTGCTTGATTTAACTGCAACTGACCAATGCAGAGAACTTTAAATACAGGGGTCTCTAGATGAGCCAGGATTTCATGGATCCTGAAATTTTCGCGGATTTCATTATAGAAGCTAAAGAGCATCTCGAAACTATTGAGCCCAACTTGCTTGAGCTTGAGAAAAATCCCGAGAATCTTGATCTTTTGAATGAAATATTCAGACCGATGCATTCGCTAAAGGGTGCCTCGGGTTTTCTTGGGTTGAATATTATCAACGGACTGGCCCACAGGGCGGAAAATATTCTGGATGAACTTCGTAAGGGCGAAATTGGTGTTACATCTGAAATTATGGATGTAATCCTTGCCGCTACTGACCTGCTGCGTCAGTTGATAGATAATCTGGACGAACTCGGTAACGAAGGGGAAGTTGATACATCTGTCACCATAGATAGAATTGATGCAATCATGGCTGGAGAGTCACCCGCTCCTGTGCATCAGGAAGAAACAGCCCCAGAACCTGATCCAGAACCTGAGCCCGCCCCGGAGCAAGATCCGGAGCCTGTGTTTGAAGAAGTAGAGCCGGAACCGGATGAAGAATTTTTTGAAGCAGAAGCAGACTTGCCGCAGACCCAAATGGTGCAGGAGTCCAATATGGCAGAAACAGGACGTAAACAGGCTTTTCAGTTTGTAGCTATCGTTAATGAGGAAGCTGAATCATATAAGCTGACTACTGTAGGAGAAGGACATCTAGCTGATTTTCTTGAGGAAGCTCATGAAATCATTGAAAATCTTACCAATGGGCTGCTTGAGCTTGAGCAGGATCCCGAAGGTAATGATGACCTGATTAACGACATATTCAGATATTTTCACAACCTGAAAGGTAACAGCGGAATTATCGGTTTCCGTGAGCTTAACTCGCTGACCCATGAGGCCGAAACTCTGCTGAACAAGGTCCGTAAAGGTGAAGTAGCTGCAACCCGTTCCATGATTGATTTGTTACTGGCGGTTGTGGACGGAATTGAGTCGCTCATCGCCCATGTTACACCACAAACCGGGGAAGTGCAGCCCTTGGATATGGAGCAGCTGATCAATCCCTTGCAAGAGGCAGTGGAAAAGGGCGAAGTTATAACTGCGGAAGTCGTCGATGAAGAGCCGGAAGCCGAGGAAGAAGCTGAACCTGAGGTTGAGCTGGCGCAGACTGATGACGGTCTTGATCCCGAAGATGTAGCCATTTTTGAGCAGACTGTGCACCAGCAGCTGGATAATATTGATTTGGCCCTTAAAACACTCGGTGAAGATTCCAGTCAGAAGGATTATATAGATGGACTGTACAGGAGTCTTGTTTCCATCCAGAATTCCGGTGGTTACATGGGCTTTGATGACATTCGGGAATATTCTGAGCGGACGGCAGGTCTTGTTGATCAGGCCCGCTCCTCGGATATGGATTTTGGACTGATGCTCGACCTGTTGCGCCAGGAATGTGGAATCATCGGAGAGATGATCGATTCCGCCATAGAAGACATCAAAGGGGGGGCAGAAGCTCCGGTTGAAGCTGGATCCACACCGGAAGAGGCTCCTAAACCTGAACCTAAGCCCGAGCCTAAACCTGAACCCAAGCCTGAGCCCAAGCCTGTACCTAAGCCTGAGCCCAAGCCTGCACCTAAGCCTGAGCCCAAGCCGGCACCTAAGCCTGAGCCCAAGCCTGAGCCTAAGCCAGCAGCAAAGCCGGCACCTAAGCCAGCAGCAAAAACAGCGGCTAAAGCCAAGCCTGCTGCCGGGGCTCCGTCCAAGGGCAAGCCCAAGACCATGTCCACCATCAGGGTTGACCACCAGAAGCTCGACCATCTCATGAACCTGATCGGCGAGCTAATCATCAGCAGGGGACGTTATACCATGCTGGCCCGTGGGCTTGAGGAAGGACATCTGGAAGTTCCGGTTGTTGCCCAGCAACTGACTGAGACTACCTATGCTCTATCCAGAATTTCGGATGATCTTCAGGATACCATCATGAAGGTCCGTATGGTTGCGGTGCAGACTGTATTTTCAAGATTTCCGCGCTTGGTGCGAGACCTAAGCCGTAAAAGTGGTAAAAGAGTTGAGCTTATAACTGAAGGCGAAGAGACTGAACTCGATAAGAGTGTTGTCGAGGAAATCGGTGATCCTCTTGTTCACCTGATCAGAAACTCTGTGGACCACGGACTTGAACCTGAAGAAGAACGCATTGCCAACGGCAAGCCTCCGCAGGGACATGTCTGGCTGCGTGCATACCACAAGGGTAACTCTGTTGCTATTGAAGTCGAAGATGACGGACGTGGAATTGATCCTGAAAAAATGCGTAACGTTGCAATCAAAAAGGGTCTTATTTCTCCGGAAGAAGCCCGTAACCTTGATGATCGTGAAGCAATTGAGTTGATTTTTGCTCCGGGATTCTCTTCCGCTGAAAAGGTAACGGATATCTCCGGTCGAGGAGTGGGTATGGATGTTGTCCGTAACAACATCAAGGACCTTAAAGGAAGCGTCCACATTTCATCCGAAGTGGGTAAGGGGTCCAAGTTTACCCTGACTCTGCCTTTGACTCTTGCCATCATTGATGCGCTCATGGTTCAGATTAATGGTGCAAACTACGCCATCCCACTTGATGCGGTTTCTGAAACCACCAAAATTGAGGCTGAGAGACTTACTGAAGTCAACAATCGTAAAGCTGTTACCCTGCGTGGCGAAGTCCTCGGTATTGCCGAGCTTGCCGAATTGCTGGAGCAAGAGGTCAGTGATCCCAACCGAGAAGTGCTACCGGTGGTTATTGTCCATGATAATGACCGCAGGCTTGGTCTGGTTGTGGACAGGCTTCTTGAGCGTCAGGAAATTGTTATCAAGCCGCTTGGTAATTACCTTAACGGTTTTGATCTCAAGGGTGTTTCAGGTGCGACCATCATGGGTGACGGTAGCGTTGTCCTTATCCTTGATCCTCATGAAATCTACAGCATGGCAACCGTCAAGGGCGGAGCAATCCAGTAGATATCTTTTTATAGTAAGAAATAAAATATGCCCCCTGAAGCGTTTGCTTCAGGGGGCTTTTGATTAAGCCAAGTGGCAAGCCAATTGTTTTTCTGATCTCCGAATGGCAGCTGGAGACAGCGGCAATTAAGACAGACTCAGATATAAATTCATAGTCCCGGCCATGAGGGTGGCATGGGCAAGAATTACCAGCACGGGTGCGAGGCCGAGGCCTATCTTATGACGCATGGGCGTTTCGCTTCTCCATGCAACGATCCAGATTGCACAGCAGATAATTGTCAGCAGCAGTGATGTGCCGAGGCTTAATGCCACGGGGATGTTGCTGTACAGGGTGGCGGTGTTCGGGCCGCAGATGTAATAGATAACTCCGGCAGAAGCCGCAGCCTGCAGCACGGTAGGAAACAGTGCCCAACAGGAAACAACAGGCAGGGTGAATTTATAATAATCACGTCCGAAATCGTCTTTGTTGCGCCTTAGTACCAGATAAAGTCCTGATGCCGCTGCAGCAAAAGACATGGCCATGATCAGGTATATTCCGGCTAGGCAGAGACCTGCTTTGCCGGGCAGAGCCATAAAATGAGTGTAGAATGGAGTCTGCGGAACGGCCGGGGTAGGACTTTCCATCTGCAAGGTGAAAAATTTTTGCATGATCACAGTTGCAGTGTAGATGGAGGCTAAGCCGCCGAGAGTTCCGATCAACCCGAAGAAGACATGCAGAGCCTTCTGCTTTTTAAGCTTTTTCCATGTGAATTTATAAGGAATAAGGCCGGCAAGTGCGATTCCCAGAGTAACGTAAAACATCATTACCGGGGAGGCCGGATTAATGAACCAGTCTTTCAACCAAGGAAATTGGCGACTGAAAAAAGATCCGGCACTGCCTAGGCAGATGATAAACAGCAAGTATAGAATCAAGGTCATGGCGGTGACCTGCTGAGCGAGCTTGTCATAAAAGACTTTTTTGCGGGCTTTAGCCGTGATCTCTAAAATAACAGCCATTACAGGGGCTCCGATTGCCGCCAGCGTGGCGAAATCCAAAAGAGCCTTGGGCAGCATCTGGGCACTCATTATGGCAGTAAGCCGGATTGGTTCCATGGGGATGTTCATATTTACATTCCTTAAATAAGGTTTTTTAAAACTTCTTTTGTGAGAACTTTTGCCCTAATTTTGCACAGGACGCAAGGGCATGACCCGGTTCATTCTGTAAAAGCTTAGATATGCTTGCCAAATCTGATTAAGTGGCCTACTTTAAATTCGTTGAAACTTGAACCAAATTCACCAGTTAGATTCAACAAGTTTTCCGGAGAATATTTGATGCAGTACTTACGAATCCTTCTTGTTGTTATTTTGGCCTTCGGCATTTGCGGATGTTTTGCCGCTAAACAGCCGCAGCAGCCCGAAAAGCCCGCATGGGGCGGCAGCGAAGAATGGCGTCTTAAGAGTCTTGAAGAAAATTTCCTAAATTTTAAGGAAGGGCTGCGGCAGCAGAATGACCAGATTGACCGCAACCATAAAGATACTACAGCCCAGATTGAGAAGTTAGAGAATAAAATCAGTGAGCTGGATAGCACTCTTGTTGAGCTTAAAGAGAATCAGCAGAAAATGATGGCTATGAAGGCAGAGGAGCAAATCCCCGCTGAAGAAACCGTTGTGGCTGAAGAAGTTGTCATGGGCGGTACTACCAGCAGTGAGGAAAAACCGTGGATGGTTGTTCCCGGTGAAAATTCTGCAGCGGTGGAAGGCGCAGCCAAGCCTGCAGCAGAACCTGCTCCTGTGTCCTCGCTGAGCGGTGATGATCTTTACAAAGAAGGTGTTCGGCTGGTGATGGATAACCAACCGTTAAAAGCCCGCGGCCTTCTGGAACAATATCTGGCCCACAACCCTTCATCCAGCCTTGCTCCCAACGCTCTGTACTGGATCGGTGAGACTTATTATTCCGAGAAAAGTTTTGCCCAGTCAATCCTGAAATTCAAGGAAGTGAGCAGGCGTTTTCCCAAGGCCGGTAAGGTCCCTGCGGCCATGCTCAAAATCGGTTTGGCCTATGATAAGCTTGGTGACCGTGAAAATGCCGTATTCTATCTGCGGACCCTGATTGAGGACTATCCCAAGTCCGACCCTGCAAAGATTGGCCGCGAACGTCTTCGGGCCATTGAAGGTTAGTCTGCGGCGGCGGAAGTGGGTTCCCTCCATGAAGAATATTTTGCATGTCTGGCTCTGCGCTACACGCCGGGGCTCGGACCTAAGTCATGGTCTCCGATTCTCCGTCACTATAGCTCTGCTTACAAGGCGCTGAAAGATGCGGCCAATTGGCCTTCCCTTGCTTTTGCTTCTGAAAAAAGTTCAGTTGCCGCATTGAAGGAAGTCTGGCGTGCCAAAGCGGAAAAAGAGTATCGTGAGGCGGTGAGGGCCGGCTTTGGAATTCTGCCGTGGACCCATCATCAATTTCCCGTTCTGCTAAAGGAATTGCCTGATCCTCCGACCTGTCTCTATTATTATGGCGACCCGGAGCTGCTGGGCAATCCTGCCGTAGGTATTGTCGGTTCCCGTAACAGTGGGCGGTTGGGGCTCGAGTATGCATCAAAAATTGCTGCAGATTTGGCAAAGTTCGGGGTTACGGTAGTTTCAGGGTTTGCCAAGGGTATTGATAGCTGTGCCCATGAAGCTGCTTTGACAGGGATAGGCTCAACAATCGCTGTGCTTGGAACCGGGCTGGATGTTGAATCCTACCCGCCGGACAGTGCATGGCTGCGTAACAGTGTTATTCAGTCCGGACTTATCCTTTCCGAGTTTCCTCCAGGCACGAAACCGTTTGCCCGTAACTTTCCTTTTCGCAACCGTTTAATCAGCGGATTGAGTGTAGGGGTATTAGTTGTGGAAGCGGGAATTGCCAGCGGTAGCCTGATTACCGCCCGGCTGGCTGCAGAGCAGGGCAGGGAAGTAATGGCCATGCCGGGGCCCATCGGCGATAGCAGTTTTGCAGGATGCCTTAAACTGATCAAGGAAGGCGCATCTTTAGTGGAAACTGCCGAGGATGTGCTGATCAGCATTAAGCATGCTCTTGATACTTCTGTTCTAAAAAAAACGGCCGGGGAGGAACATAAGCTCCCGGCTAAAAAAGTTGCGCGTACTCCTGTTAAGCAAGTGAGTGCTCCTGAACCAGTTGAGGCTGCTGTTCCGCCTGTGGATCTTGCCGGACTGGAACCGCCTGAGCTGGATATCGCAAGGGCTCTTGACGTGGGGGGTAAGCTGCATATTGATGAGATTGCCCGTACTGCCGGAGTTGATGTTTCCGTTGCCGGGGCTGTTATACTCGGTATGGAAGTAAAGGGAATGGTTGTGCGCTTTCCCGGCATGTATTATGATCTTAGGCGAAGTTGATATGGTGCGGTGTTTTTTGAATTTTATGAGGAGAAGTCCGACTGATGCAGAAAATCCCAGTTAAACTTGCGGCTCCGGGCATGAAGCTTGCCAAGCCTGTTACCCGTGATAACGGAATGGTCGTCCTTGCTGAAGGGTTGGAGCTTACTGAAGGGATCATCCAGAAGCTGGAATCCATGGATGTTGAGCGCATTGTGGTTAAGGGCAACCCTGTTGATCTGGGTGATAATGACAACTCCTCATGGGCAAAAAAGTCTGAACGTCTGGACTATCTTTTTCGCCGTTATGCCAAAGATAAATGGATGTTCAGGGTTAAAGGTTTTTTCAGGGAATATTTTGATCTCAAAGCTGCCGCCCAGAAGGCTGAAGAGGAAGCCGAAAGGCTGGCCGAAGAACAGGCTGCAGCTGAAGCCGCTGAAGCCGCTGCCGCCGCAGAGGCTGCTGAAAACGGGGAGGAGGCTTAGATGGTTGCCCAGGATCTCAAAACCAGTGTAAAGGGTCAGATTCTTTCAACGTCTGATCTGCCTACCCTGCCTTCGGTTCTTGATGAAGTCACCAAGCTTGTGGATGACCCCAACTCCTCAACTGAACAGGTTGCAAAAGTTATTTCTCAGGACCAGGTTCTCTCGGCAAAAGTCCTCAAGATGGTAAACTCGCCGATTTATGGATTTCCGGGCAGGATTACCACTATTCAGCATGCCCTTGTTCTGCTGGGCCTGAATGTTATCCGGGGCATTATTATTTCTACCTCGGTTTTTGATATGATCCAGCAGGCAATGTCCGGCCTGTGGGAGCACAGCCTCGGTTGTGCCATGGCCAGTGGAGCCATAGCCAAGGCTGCCGGCTTTGATGACCCTGAAGAGTTTACCGTGGCCGGATTGCTTCATGATCTCGGCAAGGTGGTTACTGCAGTGCAGTTGCCGGAACTTAATGAAGCTGTGCGTATGACTGTGCAGGAGAAGGATCTGAGTTACTACGAGGCCGAAAAACATATTCTGGGGTTCGGGCATGATCGCATTAATGCATGGCTTGCCCGGCACTGGCATCTTCCGCCGAACGTGCGGGAAGCCATGACTTTTCACCATCACCCGGATCGGGCTCAGTTTTATCAGCAGACCGCAGCTGTGGTTCACGTAGGTGATTTTCTGGTTCGCCTTTTTGAATACGGAAACGGCGGAGATGATCAGATCGCCTATTTCAAGCCAGCTGCCATGAAAATTTTGAAATTGAAAATGAAAGATCTGGAACCGGTCATGGATGAAGTTTCCGATAAGTTTATGGAGATTTCAGATCTTACTTTCTAATCCTGCGTGTTATTTTTTTTAAAAATATGTAAAACGTGGTCCGCTTGAGCTTTGACGTTGTACAATAGTTGGTGTTAAAGCCATAGGCTATGGACAAGAATAAGGATCACGGCCTGTTGGGGCTGACAAAATACAGGGGTATCCTGGTCTCCCCGGATAATTCCCTGCGCGAACTTCTGTTTGAAATATGGCCGCGTGAAGTTTTGGAATTTACTTGCTATACTGAGGCCCGTGGAGCCGTAGAGGTTCTTTTTAATGATCCCCCGGATCTGCTTATTGTAGACAGCAGGGTGGAAGATGTTCCTGCTCAGGAACTGGCCCGGCTGGTGAAGAGTGAAAATGTCTATCGTCAGCTTCCGGTTATTCTTTGTCTTGACGATACCGAACTCCAGCAGACGTGGGACTGGAATAAGGTCGAAGTGGATGATTTTCTGGTCCGTCCTTTTTTTCTGCCTGTTGTACGGGAGAGAGTAAACCTTACCCTCTGCCGCGCTCTCCGCGCCCTTGACGCCAACCCCCTTTCCAAGCTTCCGGGCAATACTTCCATTATCCAGAAGATCCAAAGTCTTATTGATCGTGAGCAGGATTTTGCCCTCGCTTATTGCGATCTTGATTACTTCAAGTCTTTTAACGATAAATACGGCTTTTCACGCGGTGACGAGGTGCTGATGATGAGTGCCCGTATCATCGTCAATACAGTTAAAAGCTTTGCCGGGGAGAAGACTTTTGTCGGGCATGTGGGCGGAGATGACTTTGTGGTAATTACCCCACCTGATATTATTGAAGAGGTCTGCCAGCGGATCATTTTTTCTTTTGACGGCATTGTCCCCAATTTTTATGATATGGAAGACCGCAAGCGTAAATCCATTGTTTCCAAAGACCGGCAGGGAAATGTGCAGACCTTCCCGCTGATGGCCATCTCAATTGCCGTTGTTTTCAATATTGACGGCAGGATGAAGCATTTTGGTGAGGCTTCAGCCATTGCTATGAATCTGAAGAAAAAAGCCAAGGAAAATCCAAAGAGCAACTATGTCCTCGACCGCAGGCACAACTAAAGACCTTCCCGAACCGGTTCAGGTTTTTATGACTTATCTGGATGTGGAGAAACGTTCCTCCATTGCTACCCTCAATTCCTATGCAAAAGACCTTTCTCAGTTCGAAGAATTTTTAGAGACCCGCAAAAGCTCCCTTGCAAGGCCGGAAAAAATAAGTGCTGACCATGTTCGCGGATTTCTTACCAGACTCCATGGACAACGGCTGGCAAAATCAACGATGTCCCGCAAGCTTTCCTCCCTGCGTTCTTTTTTCAAATATATGACCAAACACAGGTTCATTGCAAAGGATCCGATGGTCGGGATCAGGAATCCTAAACAGGAAATCCGTCACCCCCGGTCCCTGAATGTTGATCAGGCTGTAAATCTTATGGATGCGCAGGTGGTGTCCGAGCCTGCGGACAAGCGTGATCTGGCGCTGGCTGAAATGCTTTACGGCTCCGGGTTGCGGGTCAGTGAGGCTGTTAACCTTGATCTTTTCGACGTGGACACATCCAGCGCGGTGGTTCGTGTTTCCGGTAAGGGGAATAAAGAACGTCTTTCCCCTTTGAGTGATGCATCCTGCAGGGCTGTGAATGACTATCTCGCCGTGCGTGCCGAGTTGGGGCCGGCCATCGAAGAACAGGCTCTTTTTGTGGGTAACCGGGGAGGACGGCTGAACCGAAGGCAGGTCAACCGCATTCTGGCCCGTATGGCTGAAGGAGCAGGGCTGCATGAAGGGGTGCATCCGCATATGCTCCGGCATAGCTTTGCTTCACACATGCTGCAATCCGGTGCTGACATGCGTTCAGTGCAGGAGCTGCTGGGGCATGAACATTTAAGCACCACCCAGCGTTACACCCATCTTAATCTGCAACAGATCATGAATGTTTATGATAAGGCTCATCCTCTGGCTGGAAATCAATCCCCGGATGCGGTTAAAAATGAGGAAGAACAGTAAAATCCGTTAGTTTGCAATAGTCTTTTGTAAATTGTTGTGTTAAGTAAAAATTAACTTAACAATTCTGGAGGATGTTTAATGAAAAAGCAGACCGCAGCGGCAATTACAAATGCGATCGATGACAAGAGTGAAGAAGCCCGAAAGGATGCTCTGTTTGAAATCCGCAGCATGAAAAAGGATCTGGCCCAGCTGGAAAAAGATCTTTCCTCCAAAAAATGTGAAATTGAAGATCCGGCCTTTGATCTGGTCCACAGTGCTTTTGAAATTTTCCGTCATACACAGGTCATGGCAGAGAACCGTAAGCTTACCGTGCAGATTGATGAGAGCCTTGAGAAGGCTTCCTACAAGGATTATCTTGATTCAAAGGGGGCCCGGGTGCTTAAAAAGCCCGAAGGATGGCACTGGATTTCCCCTCAGGGCGAGATGCATTATTTAGGTGAAGCAGGCGATACTCAAGCCGCTGCTGAAAAGTTGGAATCAATCGTTTCTTCCAAGCGCAAGAAGCCGGCGGCCAAGCAGGCTGCTTCCAAAAAGGCAGCACCCAAGAAAGAAGCCGAGCCGCAGGCAGAGCCTAAAAAAGAAGAAAGCAAAGCCGCTGAGAAAAAGTAGGTTGAATTTTAAAGAACTCGGATAGGTTGTTATATTTAAGCCACGGATGCAAAAAAAGGCGTTCTGCAAAAATGCGGAACGCCTTTTTTATTATTTTATGGAGAATCAGCTTAGCGAGCTACAGCGCGGTCAAATTCAGATTTAAGATCTGAGATGAGCTGTTTAACGGAGATGATTTTTTCGGTTCTCCATGCGTTGGAACCGGCAAAAGCGAAACCGTTTTTCAGCTTGCCGCGCTGGGCATTGATCAGCGCAGAAGCGATGCAGTAGGGACTTTCCTCAACCTTGCAGCTCTTGATGCAATGGAAGGGGCATTTAAAAGGAGACTTTTTGCCATCGGTAACCGCCTGCAGAAAATCATTCTTTACTGCTCTGCCGGGAAGTCCTACAGGACTCTGGATGATGGCCATGTCTTCTTTCGTGGAATTAACGTATGCCTGTTTGAATTCTTCGTCAGCATCGCACTCGTGAGTGGCAACAAAACGGGTTCCCATCTGGACACCTGCAGCTCCAAGTTCAAGGAACTTGCTGATGTCTTCACCTGAATAAACACCGCCGGCAGCGATGACCGGGATGGTGCGTCCTGCTTTTTCCTCGAAGGGCCTAACAGCCTTGATTACTTCGGGAAGGATGTTTTCAAGAGCGAATTTTGGATCGTTGAGCTGCTCACGTTTAAAGCCGAGGTGTCCGCCTGCCATGGGACCTTCAACTACGAATGCATCAGGCAGGTAGTCGAATTTGGATATCCATTTTTTGCAGATGATGGACGCTGCGCGACCGGAAGAAACAATGGGAACCAGCTTGGTTTTTGCTCCTTCATGCAGGTATTTGGGCAGGTCCAGCGGAAGGCCGGCTCCGGAAAAGATAACGTCTGCACCTTCTTTTACCGAAGTGCTGACCATGTCCGCGAAGTTGGACAGGGCAACCATGATGTTAACACCGAGGATGCCGGAGGTCATTTCCTTGGCCTTTCTTATTTCTTCGGCCAGTGTGTCGATGTGTGCTTTTGCGTGATCCTTACCGCCGTTTTTGTTGGTAAGACCGATCATTGCAGCAGCGATAACGCCGATACCGCCTTCTTTGGCAACAGCGGAAGCAAGGCCGGAGAGGGAAATTCCCACACCCATGCCGCCCTGAATGACGGGAACCTTGGCAACGAGATCGCCAATTTTAAGCTGAGGAAGATTCATACTAAAGTTCTCCTGTGACTTGTATATTTAAGAGTTGCCCGCTAGTTAAACAATACTGTCAGCAAAGACACTTTGTGGCAGGTATCTGAAAGATACATACAGCGGTGTATTTATTGTTCAGAGGCAACTTTGAAGTCCGAGAAAAGTTTTTTCCTGTATGAGGGTTAAAGTCAAGTCCTTTTTAACTGTTACAACTTAGCTACGCTGTGCAGAACTGCATGTTTGACAATGCAGTGTACATACATTCTTTAGTGTATGTATTTCTCCACAATCATTTCAGCAAAGTACATGGAACTGGTGAATGCTGGTGAAATAGCGTTGAGTACGTGCACACTGTTTTTATCACTTTCAACCAGAAAGTCCATGACTAACTCGTTACGTTTCAGATCAACCAATTGCGGGCGAATCCCCACTTTGGGAGAGCTTTCAATGTCATCCGGGGAAAGATCGTGAACCAGCTCTTTGGCATCATTGAAGAAACATTTGAAAAAATATTTGCGTGGTTCTTCAAATGCGACAGAACGGAATTTGGGGTTCCTTAAAAAAAGAATTGCATCCCTGATCATGATGTCGAATGCTTCTTTGTCCAGTCCGCTCAAGATACCGTAATTCTCGCGTCCGAATGCGGGAATAGCAGTTGGTCCGAGGTAAACGTCGCCGCTTGCCCCGCGGGTGAAGTGGATTCCGAGAAAGGGGTTTTTGATGTTGGGGACAGGGTAGATGCTGCCTTTGATAGTGTGCGCTTTTTCCTTTTTAAGCTTTTTGTATATTCCTTTAAACGGGATGAGCTGGTAGCCTTCGCCGAATCCGAAGGGACGGGCGACCTGATCACTGTATGCTCCGGCTGCATTGATGAACAGCCCGCAGCTGATTTCTCCCTTGTCGGTGACAATGATGTTGTTGCTCTTTGCAGTAATGAACTTAGTTTCAAGCATGAAAGATACTTTTCCGCTTGATTCAAGATCATTGTACAGTGATTTCATTACAGCGCGTGGGTCTACTACAGCAGTGTAGTGGGAAAATAACGCTTCTTTTATTGTTTTTGCATTGGGCTCTATTTCGGCTAGGTGCTGCTCATCAATGATTTCCACCTTGGCTCCGTTGGCTGTAGCCCGGCTGTAAAGCTCGTGCAGGGTGGTGAGTTCAGATTCATTTCGGGCGACAATAACTTTACCTGTTTCCAGCAACGGTAATCCCTTTTCGCGGCAATATTCTTTCATTTTGAAATTACCGGAAAGGCAGGATACAGCACGAAGGCTTCCCGGGGCGTAGTAAATACCCGCATGCAAAACTCCACTGTTCCTCCCGGAAGCATGTTTTGCAATTTCATTTTCCTTATCAATGATAAGAATATCCTTGTAACCTCTGGAGACAAGCTCCTTTGCCACAGTAAGACCTACGATTCCGGCACCGCAGATCATTATTTCAGCAGTTTTCATTTTTAATTCCTTTTAATTGTATATGTGGGCGAATAGTTTTCTATAGCGCGCTGCTAATGTCAAATATGTATAGTGCATATTTGTCAGCTTCCGCAGGCCTCCCGATATGAACACCATTGGCACATATTGGAGCGGATTGGCTGAAAATTTTCTTCATGCAGCATGTTGTTGATGATTAGTCTGCTTAAGGCCGGGATTTTAATATTAATGATTTCTTCCCGGTCTTCGTCACTGGTTTTGGAATCAAAAAGCATCATCTCCCGACCGTCGGTAACCAATTCCACAAGCGCGGCCTGTCGCGGCAATTCGCCGGAGGTGTGGTGATCCATGAGTAGATAGAGGGGAAGTTGTAAACTGTCCGCACTGTTTTTTATTTTTTCCAGAAAAGGCGTGCCGTCATAAAAGATAGCCTGTGGATCATTGAGCAACGGTTCCCAGATGGATTCATCTTCCCAAAAGGAACGGCGGGGCAGATGCAGGCGTCCTGTTTTGTAATCCAGTACATAACGCTCTCCGGCACGTTCATCCACACGGTCCACGCGGCCATGAATACGCACAGTAAAATCATCCATTTCAAGTTCGGCCTGTGAATCTGATTCCAGCTCTACAATTCTGGTCGGTTGCAGATTTTTCAGGAAAAGGGAAAGCCTGTTTTTACCTGCCTGTTCAAGGGATTTTTTTATGTCGTAAGCAAGGTTTAGGTAAAGTGAGTCCCGTTCAAGCCTGTTCATGAACAAGTCCTGTAATTCCCTTGCATCAAGATCAGTTCCGCAGATATCCTTATTCAAATGCGGAGCGAGGAAATCCTTGAGTACTGAATGGATAAGGTCACCGAATCCGGCACGGTCTCCATCTACATCCACGCTTACACTTTCACGCACATTGGAAAGGTAGCGGAAAAAGAATAATTTGGGGCAGCCGACATAACAGTCAATTGCCGAAGGGGATAGCCCTTTGTACTTGAGCTGGTTGCGTAGTTTTTCAAGCAGCGGGGCCTTGGGGATGGCCGCCGGGGTGTTGACTATGGCTCCCACAGGAAAATTGACCGCTTTGAGCGGGAAATCTTCGCCCGGTGTAATTATTTCTTTACGTTGCTGTTCCATTTCCCAGAGCAGTTGTTCCACAAAACGGGAGCGGATGGATTTGGAATCCAGCAGACCGGGTTGTACCCCGCTCTGATAGAATATGCAGGATTCTTCGCTGCCCATGATCAAACGGTAGAAGTTGTAGGTGGCGACGGATTCCCTTTCCCGTGAATCAGGCAGGTCCAGCAGGTGGCGCAACTGGTCCGGGAGCAATGGATCGTATGGATCGGTGCCGGGAAGTTTGTCATCAACCGTATCAAGAATGAAGGTGCGTTTGAAATTTAAGAGGCGGCTTTCCAGCATACCCAGAACCTGCATGCCGGAAATAGGGTCCGGCTCGAATGATACCCGCTGTGATGAAAGCAGTTGCCGGAAGATGGAAAAGCAGAGTGACTGCCCGAATATTTCATTACTGATGGAGCTTTCACGCAGTTCGGGAATGACTTCGTTCATCAATCGAAACAGGCATTCTGAATCAAGCAGATAACGGTTCCAGAGAGTGCCCCCGCGTCGGCGCAGCATTTCGGCCATGGCTTGCAGGCTGTCGGCAAGTTCGGAAAGAGTTTCAATGTCTTTGAAGCCGTCAATGCAGACCCTCACTGCTTCGGCGCGCAACTCCTCAGTGGTTTCAGGGTTATCCACGAGGTTTCCGTTTTCATCGCTGTAGACCGGGACAAAATCTTTCACATCCGCGTAGGGTGCTCCGTGGCGCAGTGCGTTTTCCCACTGGTGAAATATGGTTCGCAGGGGCTGGTCTCCATTAATTTCCAGCATTTTCAGGTAAGGATGGCGTATCAGGCTTAGGATGTCTTTCCAGTAGAAGTTCTGCCCGTTGCGGTTTTCCTGCAATTTGAGAACAGCTTCCACCAGTCCGTTCAGGGCCGAGCGTTCCAGCGGATATCCCATACTGATGTTCACATCCTGTTCCGGCAGATGGTGCATGACCGGCAGAAGCAGGGAAGTATCGGGCAGGACAACGGCGCAGCCTTCCACTTTTTGCGAGCAGAGTTCTTCGCGCATGGCGGAAAGCTGGGAATGGCGGTCGAATCCTTCAAAGAATTTCAGCTCCGGCAGTTCGCAGCTGCCTTTGGCGGAGTGGTCCGAGATTGCTTCGGTTTTCCAATTCTGGAGCCACAAGCGGTGTTCGCGCACGGCAAAGTGCCCTTTGCGCCCTTCGGCGAGTCCGGGATCACTGTGCCAGATTATTTTTAAACCGAGATTTTCCCAGAGATAGCGGAAGAACATGTCTTCAACTCCGCTGACCCCGTAGAATCCGGCCAGATATAGTTGCCGGTCTTTGAGGATTTCATCAAGACCGTTGAAGTTTCGCACCAGAGTACGGTTCTCCAGACCGGATGTTGCCCAGCCGCGTCTTTCCAACTCTTCCAGATAACGCACGAAAATTATTTCCAGCTCTTCCAGCAGCGCGGCTGCCCATTCCAGCACCTCGCCCTGCAGCATGGTAAGATTGCGGGGTTTTATATCCTGACGCAGCAGATCTTCCAGCAGGGATGCCAGCCGGGTACCCCAAGGAAAGAACATTTGCAGGTCTGCCGGCATTTTGGCGAGCATACCTGTGGATTCTCCGCGCAGCTTTTCAATAATATCAAAGAGTAAGCCCACCTGATCAAGTTTACCGATCTTGCGTGGAAAATCAGCAGTCAGCTTGGGGATAAGCGATGATACAAAGTCGGAAAAAGAATAAATTTCCGGCAGAATGCATGGTTTGGGCAGCTGTTCCGAAGCCGCAAGAGCTTTCTTCAAGTAGCGGGCCGGGCGGTGGTGGGGCACGATGACCGTAACTTTGCTCAGGTCGCCGTCATTATCGTTAATTATTATTGTGGCCAGATTCTCAATGAAATCTTCTTTCCACGAAATGATTTGGATAGGTTTATTATTCATAACTAAATATTAATTTCTCTTGTAAATTTACCATCAAGATAAACCAGCAGCCCGCATAGTTCTTTTTCCTCGCCGTACATTGCTTTGAGTAATTTCAGATATCTTTTGACCTGTTTCTCGTTTTCCGGCGAGGGCTGCCCGGTCTTGTATTCAACGACCAAAGCCTTTTTTTCTTCCAGCAGTAGAAGGTCGGCACGGTGGGTTTCACCTTGCGCATCCATGATGGCTACTTCCGGCCTGCCGCGTTCGACCGCTGCGCGGACTTCCGGCACCGACAAGGCCCAGAGAGCCATGTCAGTTACTTCCGGTACCAGTACGTCTTCTTCCTCGGTAACTGCCGGGAACTTGGCGAAGGCTGCTTCGGCACTGCGACGGCAATCGGCCTCATCGTTTCCGGTGAGGATCAGATTTTCCATGGCGTTGTGGGCCAGTTCTCCGCGCATGCGTGCATCGTAGGAATAATCTTCGAGATTGTGGCGGTAGACGCGTAACCTCGGGAGCCATCCCATGAGTTCAGATTCGGGGATAGAGTCTGTCTCTGTTGTGCAGAAGTCATCGCAGGATGGTTTAGTCGAAGCCCCGGAGATATCCAATGTGGATTTTTCCAGACCTTTTTCCGGTGTAATTCCATATTCTAGCAGGCCGAGGTCGTTGAATTTGTCTTCAAGGATCAATTCAATGGCCGCCAGAGCCGGACTAACCCCGCGTGTTTTTTCGGAGGGCAGGAAGCCGTACAGCTCCTGACCTGCACGGGTCCAAGCCACGTAAAGCAGGTTGAGCTGTTCGCTGAACATGCGGGTCCGGTTTTCATAATAAATATCGCCCAGCGCACTGCTCATGGGGGTGAGCATGGTCTGACCGTCAATTTCAATGTCAGCCAGAGAAGTGTCCGGTCCTGATACTGACCAGTTATGGAAGGGGACGACAATGACCGGGAATTCCAGTCCTTTTGATTTGTGGATGGTCATGATGCGTACCGCGTTGACCGATTCCGGCAGGGGTACTTTTTCCTCTGCAGACGAAAGTTCCCAGAAATCGAGAAAAGCGGCCAGCGACGTTCCGCGTTTTTCTTCTGCAAGGTGGACTACCTCAAGAAAGCGGCGAATGTACAATTCATCCTGTGGATAGGTTTCGATTAGTCCGAAACGGGAAACCATTTCACTTGCAAGGTCGTAAGGGGTCATCAAACCTGATTTTCGCAGGAAGGGCGAAATGTGTGTGGCCCAGAAATCAGGATATTTTTCAGCAAAACGGCGATACAGAGGGCCTTTGTCTCGTTCAGCCAGCCATTTGAATAGCGTTTCGTGTTCAATATTTGAAATTTTTCCAAAGATTTCCTGACCGCAGATAAATTCTAGAAAAGCGAGGTCATCCTGTGGGTAATCAAGGAATTTAAGAAGTGAAACCATCTGGCGCACGATGGGGTGGCGGTCCAGCTGCAGGCTGTTTTCGGTAATGACCGGAATGCCTTTTTCCACCAGCCAGTCACAGACCAACTGGGCATGTCCGTTGGAACGGACCAGCACGCAGATATCTCTATATTCACGGCGGGGAAGAAGTTCTTCCATGAGAATGTCGAAATTACGTCGGGTTTCATCCACGATTTCAGAAGCGTTTGAGGCGAAAATACGTTGCAGTCTTACGTAACCTCCGGTCCGGTCCTGTCCCGGAGGGAGTTCCTGTGAGGCTTCCTCAAATGAGTGTGAGATCCGTTGGGCCAGTTCTATTTGTTGCTCTTCCGGGCCGTTGGGGTAAAGTTTTTCCGAAAGATCGAGGGCCAGATCATAATCGGCAAGTGCGTCGAAAAAATCGTTGTTGAAGCCGATGATATGCTCAAGGCTGCGCCAGTTGTAATCAAGGTTGGCGGGAGTGAAGTCAGATAATCCGTTCAGTTCCGGGTCCTGCCCCACTTCATCGAAAAGTTCGGAGCGGCCCCCGCGCCAGCTGTAGATGGCCTGCTTTACATCACCGACATAAAAGAGGCTGCCTGCCTTGGACAGACATTCCACGGCTAATGGAATCATGGCCTGCCATTGGGCGAGGCTGGTGTCCTGAAATTCGTCAACCAGCAGGTGGTGCAAGCGGGAACCCATGCGGCAGAAGGCATCGGGCAGTGCGCTTCCTCCCTGAAGAACATAGCTTGCAACCTTGGGCAGGTCCGCGCTTAGAAGCATGCCGTTACGGGTCTGGTATTCGATGATATCGGCCCGGATTTCTTCTACAATGCGTACAAACGGAGCCAAAGCGTATGCTCCGCGCAGGATGGTGGCTTTGTCGCGATAAATTTCGTGGGTCTGTTTTAGGTCAGCATAAACTTTTTCATGATAGGAGCTGATGTCGCCTTTTGATTTTTTATTAACGCAATCCTCAAAGCTGTCCTTGGCGACCATGGTTGATTCCTTGGGCAGGTCCATGAAATCTAATTTTGCAGCATGCTCCAGATATTTTTTCAAATGTGCGGATGCCGCCAGCTTATCAGTTTCAATGAGCGCTGACAGATCGCGCACAGCTTTTTGGAAAGCATCAAATTCTACTTGGAGCAGTCCTGCTATTTCTTCCTGATCTGTGAGCCGTTCCGCCGGGTTGTCGATGATATGAGTCAGGATGGAAAGGAGTCTCATGCGCATCTGTTCGGCCAGCCAGAAACCCTGCTTTTCTTCCTTGAGCACCAGGCTGTCGACGGCATCATCCAGCAGCCCTTTGCGCAGCGGGTCGCCTTCTTCGCAATGAGCCAGAAATTTGTTGAAGTTCGGTTCAAACAGGGTTTGCGGTTCGAAAAGCAGTTCGAATTCCGGACTAAGGCCTAGTTCAAGGGCGAAGATACGCACCAGCAGATTCAAAAGACTATCAATAGTACGTATGTTCAGCCGGTTATATCTTTGCAGGATGGGGATAAGCTGTTTTTTTGCGTCCTTAGGTTTCCAGTCTGCCCCCAGTCCGTCGCCTTTAATGTCCAGAGCACGGTTTTTCAGGGAGCGTATAACCCGCTCTTTCATCTCCGCTGCAGCTTTGTTTGTGAAAGTTACAGCCATGATTTCAGGCCAGCAGTATCCCTTGCCCTGCGAACTTTTGCAGACCGGAACGGAGTCTTCTTCCTGAGCCCCGGCTAATAGAGATAGAAAACGTGCGGTAAGTTCATAGGTCTTACCTGACCCGGCAGAAGCCTTGACTTGCTTTAGCATTATGTCTCCGACGGCTCTCCGAGGGCCCTGCCGGGATTCTTAAACCTTTTAAAAGGTTTAAGAATCCCAAACTGTTTAGTGGGGCTTCGCCGCTTTGAATTTAAAAACGCAAAAAAATATCAATTTGTAATTTAAAAGTTTTTTCAAACAGTTTCTTTGGTCCGGCTGAAAGCGTTGCCGGAGACAAAAAAAGAAACAATTCTTTTTTCCATGACAATCATCAGGACTGCGGAAATAATCAAAGCACTGCCGAGGTATCCGGTCCAATCAAAGCTTTCGTTCCACCAGAGCCATGCTAGAATGGCGGCGATAACCGGTTCAATAGTGGCGATTACCGCAGCTGCGGTGGGCTCCAGCCATTTGAGGCCCGCGTAATATACGGAGTAGGCCCCGTAGGTGCAGATCACTGCCAGAGCAATGAGGCTTGCCCACGAAGTTTCGGTTTTGGGGGTGAATTCAAAGAAGGGCAGCAGACATAGCGCCCCGATGGGCAGTGCGTATAGAAAAATTGTCGGTGTGGTGTAGCGGGTGAAGATGGTTTTGCCATAGATGTAATAGAGGGCGTAGGTGAACCCGGAGGTTAGACCGAAGATGATTCCCGGCCACGTGAAAGTTATCTCGGTGCCGGTGCTGAAAATATGAGGCCCGAGTGATACACAGGCCACCCCGCATATGGTTATCAGCATGGCTGAAATTTTAATGGGGGTCATTTTTTCGCCTAACAGCAGCCACGACATGAATGCTACCCAGGCCGGGGCGGTGTAGAGCAGTACCGAGGCCAGCGCCGCTCCCACATCCTGCACTGCCAGCTGGTAAGAGCCGTAAAAGATGGTTACCCCAACTAAACCGAAACCGATGATATGAGGCAGATCCTTGAGATCTATTCTCACGGCCCGGATGCGGCAGGCGTGGACAGCAAAGAGCATCCATGCGAAAATTGCCCGCCAGAAGGCGTTTTCCAGCGGTGCGACTCCCTGTGCAATGGGGAATTTTGAAATGGGGCCGATCAGCCCCCACATGACCGCAGCACAGATAACGAAAATACAGCCTTTAATATTCACGGCAGATCCTGTTACACTGGGAAAAGGTTGATTAAGACCGCTTGTCAGCTTAAAAGTAAGCACTTGCTGTAAAAACGGCAACTTAAATAAATTTATCACGCTTAGTGAGTTGTATGCTGTTTCCCTTGCAGCGTAAACCCTGTTCGATAGATTGGAACGGTAATCAGCTAACATATATGGAAGGCAAAAAATTGAATGAAATTGACATACTGATTGCAGCTGAAAGCGATGAAGGCGTGCGAATAGACAAGTTCTTGCTGAAGCTGTTGCCGGATAGCGGCTTGCGTGAGCGCAGGAGGCTTATTGAAAACGGATTTGTGCTGGTTAACGGCCGCCGTTGCCGTTCTGGTTTGAAGATGTTCTCCGGAGCAGAGGTTGTCCTGCTGGAAGCCGGAGAGCTCTGTTGTGCTGTGGATATTTTGGCGCAGGTGAAGGTCGTTGCACAGGGTGAAGGATTCGGTGCTGTTTATAAGCCGGAGGGCATGCATTCTGCTGTGATTGCCGGAAGTCCGGAATCATCTGTGGAAGAATGTCTTCCAAGAATATTTCCGGGGCAGGATCCCATTCTGGTTAACCGTTTGGATTATCTGACTTCCGGGATGTTAATGGTTGCCTGCGGTGTGCAGCGGGAAAATGAATTTCGCAGTTATGAAGATTCCGGAACTGTTGATAAAATATACTACGCCAAGGTACATGGTATCCCGGAAGAATCCTTCGTACTCAAAAATAGACTCGATACCGCCGACCGAAAAAGAACAAAAGTTCTGGAGGAGCATGCTCCTTCGGAACGCTGGTCCAGTGTTGAACCGGTTAAGAATTATGATGATGGCACTTCTCTTTTAAAAGTACGCATATCCAAAGGCGCCCGGCATCAGATCAGAGCGCATCTCGCCCATGCAGGTTTTCCCATTGTGGGTGATCCGATCTACGGTCGGGACGACGGGGCGGAGCGCATGTTTCTCCATCACCGGGAAATTCATTTTCCTGGGTTTGAGGCGATTTGTGAGAGTGGCTGGGAATAAAAAAATCCCTTGGAACTTTATAAAGTTCCAAGGGATTTTTTGCTTACATTAAAGTGAATTTTTACGACAGCAACAAGGCCTTGGCAAAATCTTCGCCATTAAAGGGCCTGAGGTCTTCCATTTTTTCACCCAATCCGATGTAGGTGATGGGCAGTTTGTGCTGCATGGTCACAGCAATCATGACTCCGCCTTTGGCGGTGCCGTCAAGCTTGGTCAGGATCAGTTCATCTACGCCAATCGACTCATTGAATATTTTGGTCTGGGAGAGGGCGTTCTGTCCTGTGGTCGCGTCGATGACCAGAACACTGCGGTGCGGTGCTTCATCATGCTTCTTGCCGAGGACTCTGCGTATTTTGTGCAGCTCTTCCATCAGGTTGGCTTTGTTGTGCAGACGTCCGGCTGTGTCAAGGAGCATGAGGTCGTAGCCGTTTTTCACAGCGTAATCAATTGCCTCGTAAGCTACTGCTGCAGGATCGGAGCCTTCCGTTTTTGCGTAGAATCCGGCACCAACGCGGCGGGCCCAGACTTCCAACTGCCCGATTGCTGCGGCACGGAAAGTATCACCTGCAACGATAAGTACTTTGCGTCCCTGCATCTGGGCGCGGTGGGCCAGTTTGGCGATGGTGGTGGTTTTACCAACTCCGTTCACGCCGATCATCATGACAACTTCCGGCGGGTTGAAGGCCTTGATGCGTTTGGGAACTTTGAATATTTCATCCAGTTCCTCGCGCAGCAGGTTCTTAAAATTCTCGGGGTTGGTTTCCCCGGCTTTGCGGATGCGGTCCTTCATGCGTTCCACAAGTTCCATGGAAGCTTCGTAACCCACGTCAGCCATGATCAGGATTTCTTCAAATTCTTCCCAGAAATCATCATCAAAAGCTGTATGGCTGGAAAGCATGGAGTCGATGCGTTTGGTGATCTGCTCACGGGTCTTGTTGAGACCTTCGGAAAGCTTGATGAACAAACGGCTGCGCTCGTCTTCCTCGTCCTCAAGTTCAAGGGCGAGGGCCAGTCGGTACTGGAGTTCTGAGCGGAATTCTTCCACATACTCGTAGTCCATGTCTTCGAGCCAGTCCTTGAAACGCTGGATGAAGTCGTTGGCTTCATCCTTTGGTGCTTCAAGTGCACTGAGCAGGAAAAAGAGGCGCTCCCAGAGAATATCCCCGGCTTCTTCTATATCTTCAAGGATTAATCCCAGCCAGACGGAAAGACGCGGTTCAGCCTGCTGCAACGCCTTGGTCAGGTCAATTTCCCATTGCGGTTTCTCTTCAGCGGCCTGAGCTTCTCCGCTCATGACCGGCTCAAGGATTGTCGGCCCGTCAGGCTTTTCTGCTGCTGGTTCAGAAGCTTTCTCGGGAACAGGAATTTCTTCCGCCTCAGAAGTCACGCTCTCCTGAACAGTTTCCGGTTCCGCAATCTCGGCAGACGGGATTTCTTCAGCTTTTTTGCTGCCGAATAAAAAGGAAAATTTGGATTTCTTTTCCGGCTCAGGCTCAGGCTCAGGCTCAGGCTCAGGCTCCGGCTCCGGTTCAGGTTTGGGGCTTACTTCGACCACGGGGTCAGGCTCTGGAATAATTTCCGGCTCCGGTTCCGGGGCCGGTTCCGGCTCTGATTTTTCTTCTTCGCGCGGCTCGTAATCATCGCCGAGATAATCTTTCAGTGCTTGTTCAGCCCTGTCTTCCGGGCTGCTCCACAATTTCTTTACTTTAGAAAAGAATCCCATTGAAATCCCCTTTGCAGTCTATTTTGAACAGGCGAAGATAGCGCAGTAATCCCGGATGCGCAACCGTCCGGTTTTAGCTAATCCTGCTGTGAGCTTAACAGTAAGTATTGTTTCCGCTTCGTCCAGTGGGACGGTGGGTAATGAATAAAATAGCCCCGTCCGCATGAGTGCGGACGGGGCTGATAATGGCGGGATGCAAAAAACTGGATTAGTCTACTTTGCTGTAGGCCTTGGGGGCTGCACCACAGATGGGGCATTTTTCAGTGGCTGCACCATTCTGGGTATGTCCACATACGGAGCAGATGTAAAATTCAGCTTCGGCGAAAACATCACCATCTGCATTGAGTGCTTCGGTGTAAAGGTTGGCGTGAATTTTTTCAGCTTCGTTGGCAAAGCCGAAGTAACGCAGTACTGCATTTTCGCCTTCTGCTTTGGCATCTTCCATCATTTCGGGGTACATGGATTCAAATTCGTAACTCTCACCTTCAATGGCCTGTTTAAGGTTCTCTTCAGTGGAGCCGATACCTTTCATGAGGCGAAGGTGGGCATGAGCATGAATTGTTTCGGCAGCTGCTGCGGCACGGAAAAGTTTAGCTACTCCGGGTTTGCCTTCTGCTTCAGCCTTTTCTGCGAAAGCGAGATATTTGCGGTTAGCCTGAGATTCGCCTGCGAAAGCTGCTTTAAGATTTTCAAGTGTTTTAGTCATTTTAGTTTCTCCTTGCGGTTCTGTTAGTGTGTGAATTTATGTTTAAAAAACTTTCATCCGTTGCGTTGAGATAATTAGTAACGATTCCTATTATGAAATGCAAGTAAAATTTTTAAAATTTACAAAAAAATTCCGTATTCAGTTATATCCTAGTAATGATGCATAAGTTAGTTGAAATTTAGTTGCCTTGCGGCTACATCTTACGCGAAGCGCAATTATCGGCGCCAAACCAAGTGATTGGAGAGAATTTATGAGAAGAACATGCGTGAAAGATGTTTTGAATGCCCAGAGTGCTGCCTCTGAAATTCTGGTCAAAGGATGGGTCCGCACAAAGCGCGACAACAAAGGCTTTTCCTTTCTGGAAATCAATGACGGCTCCTGCCTTAAAAATGTGCAGGTCATCATTGACCATACGCCTGAGATAGAAGCCGAACTGGAAAAAATTTCTACCGGGGCATCAGTGAGCGTACTAGGTGAACTGGTTGAATCCCCCGGTAAAGGGCAGAGATGGGAAGTGCGGGGCAAATCAATTGAAATGCTCGGTTTTGCTGATCCCGAGACTTTTCCGCTCCAGAAAAAACGTCATTCCGATGAATTTTTACGCTCCATTGCCCATTTGCGTCCCCGCACAAATAAATTCGGGGCCATGTTCCGTATCCGTTCCGAACTTTCTTACGCAATCCATAAATTTTTTCGCGACAAAGGTTTTTTCTACGTTCACACTCCGATCATTACCGGGTCTGATTGTGAGGGAGCAGGGGAGATGTTCAGGGTTACTTCCCTTGATCATGAAGCCCTCGCTTCCATGAAAAAGGAAGATCAGGCAGCAAACGATTTCTTCGGCAAGGAAGCGCATCTGACTGTTTCTGGACAGCTTGATGCTGAAATGTATGCTCTTTCACTCGGGCAGGTTTATACTTTCGGTCCTACCTTCCGTGCTGAAAAATCCAATACCCCGCGCCACGCTGCAGAGTTCTGGATGATTGAACCTGAAGTCGCCTTTGCTGATCTTAATGATAATATGGATCTCGGCGAGGAGATGGTCAAATATCTTATCACTCATGTTCTTGATAAATGCGCCGACGACATTGAGCTGTTCGCAAACTTTGTCGACAAAACCCTCATGGAAACCCTGCGTAATACCCTTGATAACGAGTTTGAACGTATCCGTTACGAGGATGCGGTGAATCTGCTCCAGCGCTGTAAAAAGGCCAAGAAATTCGAATATTATCCCGAATACGGTCAGGATTTGCAGACTGAACATGAAAGGTATCTCACTGAAAAGCATTTCAAAAAGCCGGTTATCGTTTACGATTATCCCAAAGAGATCAAGCCGTTCTACATGCGTTTGAACGATGATGATAAGACTGTGGCCGCAATGGATCTGTTGGTTCCCAGAATCGGGGAGCTGGTCGGCGGTTCACAGCGTGAAGAAAGGCTGGATATTCTGGAAAGCAGGATTGCCGAAACCGGAATGGATTCGGAAGAATACTGGTGGTATCTTGATACCCGCCGTTTCGGAACTGCTCCTCATGCCGGATTCGGAATGGGCTTCGAGCGTATGCTCATGCTGCTTACCGGAGTAACCAACATCCGTGACGTCATTCCGTTCCCTAGAACTCCCAAGAATCTTGAATTCTAATTAATACCATACGGGCCGCCTTGTGCGGCCCTTTTTTTACCATGCTGACAATCCCCAGTTTTATTCATAGTTCTCCGGAATTCGCAGACATCACTGTGGATGGAATTACCTTTGTTCAATTCCAGAGCCGGAAGTCTGAAATCCGCCATGAAGTCTGCGTGTCGCAACATTCCCTTGTTTTTGTCATCGAGGGCACCAAGTACATCCATTCCACAGACGGAGACATGGTGGTACGTAAAGGGGAAGCCTTTTTCTGCCGTAAAGGGTGTCATCTCATGTCCGAAATGATTCCGGAAAAGGGGGGAACATTTGATACAGTTCTTTTCTTTTTTGATGATAAAATGTTTGCGAATTTCGTTGACCGCCTTCCTGTTAAACAGAGTGTGTATTCGGGGGCGGAGCGATCTGCTTTTAATATAAAAATTAGTGAACAGGTAGGCATCTATCTTTCGTCCATGATGTCGTTATTTGATTCACCTCTGGGAAAAAATAAGGATTTTTTACGGCTGAAAGTTCAGGAGTTGCTACATTATATATGTACAACACCGGGAAATAGCGAGTTTGTCAGATTTTTGTTTTTGTGCAGAGATGAGGGCAGGGGTGATTTATCTGTGGTTATGGAGCAGTATTTTAATAAAAATATCAGCCTTGAATCCATGGCTGAACTATCCGGCCGAAGCCTTTCATCTTTTAAACGTGAATTTAAGAAAACATTCAAAACTACCCCCGCACGCTGGATTCGTGAGCGGCGCATGTCCTGGGCGGAGCAGTTGATCCGTAATTCAGGTAAGAGTATTACCGAAATTTCTTATGAATCAGGGTACGAAAGTTTATCCCATTTCAGCTCTCTATTTCGTAAAAATTATGGAGTTACCCCCCGCGAATACCGCGCTGAACTGAATTCAGCAAAGACTGGCCTTTAAACGCAAGTCTTATTGATTTCTTTTCGCTAATTTCTCTTCAAACAAAACAAGGAGAGATTTTATGCGTAAATATTCAATCATCGCAATTTGCCTTTTCATGCTTCTGCAACTTGCCGCCTGTTCACAAAAAACAATTGTAGTAGAGGGCTTTTCCTCACCGGAAAGTGTGACCTCTGACGGCCATTATTTTTATGTCTCCAATGTCGGGGAAAAGCTCCAACCGACGCTTAAAGACGGTGACGGATTCATTTCCCGTCTTTCGAGTGATGGTGAAGTTCTCGAACGTAAATTCATCAAAGGCCTGAATGCTCCCAAAGGAATGGTCGTAACCGGCGGTGTTCTTTATGTTGCAGACATTGACCGGGTTAAGGGGTTTGAGCTGAAAACCGGCAGTAAGGTCTTTGATCTTTTTGTGGAAGGTACTTCTTTCTTAAATGATATAGTTGTGCTGTCAGTAGATGAATTGCTCGTATCAGCAACAGATACAGGAGCGCTTTATATGATCAAGACAGGCAGTTCCCCGCAACTTTCCAAAGTTGATGTGGTCGGTGAAATATACGGCACCAACGGGCTTTGCTTTGATCCGCAGAGCGGAACCGTTTACTTTGCTTCTTTCGGTAGGGATCATAAACCTACAGGTTTTATAGGCAAAGGTTCCTTTAAGGATGGCAAATTTATCAGTGAAAAAGTTTATTCCAAGAAAGGTCTGTATGATGGGATTGCTTTTTACAATGGAACGCTCCTTTTTTCTGATTGGGTTGCTGCGGAAAAAAAAGGCATAATAATCCAGAAAAATCTGGAAACGAATGAAACGGTTGAGATTGATCTTGGTGAAAAGATCGGCGGCCCAGCTGACTTTTATCTGGACTTGAAGGGTAAAAGACTTTGGATTCCCATGATGATGGAAAATAAAATCATGATTGCCGGATATTAGGTTGGAAAAAATTACGCCCCGCTTTCAATTGAATGGAAGCGGGGCGTTTTCGTGTTCTACTTCAAAGGCATAAGCAGTAACGTCACCAGATGTTCAGGTTTTGTATTCGTGGGGTCGTTTAGATATTGCTCATAGCAGGGTGATTCAGCATGAGCTTCACCGCTTTGCGGGAGCCATTCTTCATAAAATTTAAGCCATGATTCTCCTAGTTTTTCATATGGGCCAAGATGGGTGGTGACTGCATACCTGCCGCCGGTGAAATCTTTAAACTTAATTTCTACAGGCGCATCAATGACATCTTCAACTGTTATGCAGGCTTCAGAGCGCAGGTTCTCGGGAGCAACCTCGCGGGGGTCATCATAATACACACCGAAAAATTTGGTTTTGGGGCTGAATATTCCGGCGGGACCAGCCCATGCACAGAGTTTTTCCCATGCTTTCCCCACTTCTTCATAAGGTCCTAAATGCTCAGTGTAAGCCATTTTTGCCGCATCAAGTTTCCAGATTTGCACATCCATGTCTCGTACTCCTTTATTTTTTATTAATAAATGGCCAGCCAGATTTCCGTGATCGCTTCTTCCGGCGGAACATCCGGTGGAGCCTTTACATACTTTTCAAATGAGGGAAGAGAGTTTTTCAACTGGTAGCCGTTTGCAGGCAGCCATTTTCCATAAAATTCTTTGTATGCATCGTTTAACCCTTCGTATGATCCATAATGAGTGGTGATTGCATATTTCCCAGCCGGTATGATCTGGTGTCCCATCTCCGGTGGTAGTTCAACAGTTTTATCAATGCTGATACATGCATCATAACGGATTTTTTCTTCAGGCGTTATGTCCGGGTCGTCATAGCAGAGGCCCAGAAATTCTGTGTCTTGTGATAGAAGGCCTTTGCTGTATGCCCAGCCACAAAGTTTTTCCCATGCCTTTTCCACTTCGAAGTATGATCCCACATGACGAATGAAAATTACCTGTGTTTCTTCCCGCACTCGTATCTCCACTTTGCACTTGGCAGGGGAGTCATCCATTTTAAAACTATTTATACTGGGTTCAGGGCGATAGTGAATTTTACCATCGTTACCGGGAGCAAACATGGTCCGTGAATTGTTCCGGAAATCGCTGGGTGGAACCATAAATCTTTTCTTGAATGCCCGGCTGAAGGTTACCGGGGATTCAAAACCGGAATCAAGAGCTATCTCCATTATCTGATCATCAGTGTAGCAAAGCCGGTAAGCAGCACGTTCCAGACGCAGGCGACGGATGTGTTCTTTGAGGCTTTCACCGATCATCCCTTTAAAAATACGGTGGAAATGGGCTACGGAAAAGCATGCTTGATCAGCCAGTGTTTCCGGGGAAAGGTCACCGTCCAGATTGTGCTGAATGTAGAGCAGGACTTCCATCATCCTTTCATTATATGGTTTCAGTAGAGTGGACATTTTTTTCCTTTAATGTTTTTGCTGTGTTCAGCTTTATTAAACATATCTTATGGAATTTAGCATGACTTTTTTTATCATCTCGTAATTTTATTAAAATGAAGACCCATGCCATGTTTTCATTAACGGTTGCTGAATACCTCATCTCGGTTTATGATAATGGTATGAATAAATTTACTTTAATTGTTCTTATGCTGATATCTGTGTTTTCAGCATGGGGCTGCAGTCCGGTCAAACAGTTCGTGGGTAATCCTTGTGTCAGTAATTCTTCCACGACAATGCAGCGCATTGTTGATTCTTCGGCTTGTGCGCTCAATCAGATGCGTTCGAAATCATTTGGACCACAAATTGATTCATTGCTGGAGGATGCTCGTGCAGTATTTATTTTTCCTGATGTCTACAAGGCAGCGTTTATGATCGGTGCGGAAGCAGGGCCGGGAGTCCTTTGCGCCAAGGATGAAACGGGATTTTGGAATGGCCCCGCTTTTTTTAATATGGCAGGGGTGGACATAGGATTGCAGGGAGGAGTTGAAGGTAAGACCCTGCTGGTATTTCTTATGGACGATCAGGCTCTGGAAGATGCCCTTGGCGGGAAGATAGACCTTTCACTGGGAGCAGATCTAGCTGTTGGGCATACTGCTGACCGGAGTAACCGCGGGACATTCGATGCAGAAGGAAATATCCTGCTTTTGGTTGACCAGGCTGGTGCTTATGGAGGGATGACCTACCGGACAGGGGCATTTATGGTCAGCAATGATTTTAATAAAAGGTACTACGGAAAGGAA